>DVKK01000005.1 GCA_018716085.1 Candidatus Ornithoclostridium excrementipullorum
AAAACGCGATACGTATCGCGTTTTTTTGTGCCGTCAGTCTTTGCCTACGAGAAAATCCACCGAAACCTTGAAAAAATCGGCTATATCGATCAGGAGATCGTAATCCGGCTGATTGCGCCCTATCTCCCATGCGGAGACCGCCGACTTGCACACGTTCAGATTTTCCGCAAGCTGCTTTTGCGTCAGCCCGCTTTCTGCGCGGAGTTCTTTCAGCCTTTCGGTAAATTTGCTTTTCATAAGAACATTTTAGCCAAAAAACACGATTCGTATATTGACAAAACACGTATCGTGTACTATACTTAACGAAGGGGGATGAAAGAGGAGGGGACGGAAGGCGGGAAGGCGAGAGATCGCCGCGCCTGCCTCCGAACGCTCCGTCCGTATCGTCGCGGCATAGCCGCAACTCTCTGCAATGTCGCCGCTCCGTTATCGGACGGCGGTTTTGCGAAAAGATGTTCGATATATAACGCGTTCGGCATACGTAAAGCTCTGTCGGGGACGGAAACTTTCCGAAAAAGCCGCGAGAAACGTGTTCTCGGCAGAAAAAGCGTGAAACAGACGCAAAGCCGCGGATCGTTCAGGGAGGACGGCGGCGTGCAAAGCGCGGCGGTCGGAGCAAAATATACCTCTCTTGACAAAAAGTATAGGTTTTGATATATTATATATAAGCCGCAAAGACGGCGGACCGCACGCAGAGGCGCGCGGAGATCGGAGGTAGAAATGACATTTTGGGAAGAGGTGGCGCTGGTCTTTTCCGACATAGGATGGGTCCCCGCGATCTGCCTTATCCTCGGCATGATTCTCATCATTGTCGAGATCTTCCAGCCCGGATTCGGATTTTTCGGCATCACGGGCGGCATACTGGTGGTCGTAGGTATCATAGTCCGCATATATAACAACGGAGGAGGCAACCCGATCATTCAGTTTTTCGTGCTGCTCGCGGTCGTACTGGGCGTATTGGCGGTCGCTGCCGTCGTGATGATGATAGCGCTGAAAAAAGGCTGGCTCGCCCGTACGGGGCTTGTGAACAAGGATACCGCGGTGTCGACGGGGCATACAAAGGGCACGGAAGACTTCGGCGCCCTGGTCGGCAAAGAGGGCGTCACTCTGTGCGCGCTCCGTCCGTCGGGAAGAGTGGAGATCGAAGGTAAAACGTACGACGTGGTTTCCAACGCCGTGTTTATTGCAAAGGGGTGCAAAGTCGTCGTCGACGAAGTCGAAGGCGGTAAAATAACGGTCAAACAGACCGATTGAGGAGAGGTTTATGTTAGCATTACTGGCACTTGACGCCGGCGGGATCACCGCGATCATCATCGCCTGCGTCGTCGTTCTTATTCTGATAGCGGTCATCTTCGGGGTGCTGCCCGTCAGGATATGGTTCCGGGCGCTCGTTTCGGGCGTTAAAGTTTCCATGGCGAGGCTGATCGGTATGAAATGGCGCGGCGTAAAAGTCGCGACGATCGTCGACGCCTATATCAGCGCGTCCAAAGCGGGACTCGACGTCACTATCGACGAGCTGGAAACGCACGTATTGGCAAAGGGCGACGCGATCAAGGTCGTCAACGCATTGATAAGCGCGCACAGCGCGAACATAACGCTCGCGCCGGAAACGGCGAGAGCTATCGACCTTGCGGGCCGCGACGTACTCAACGCCGTCAAGGTGTCGGTCAACCCCAAGGTCATAGAAACGCCGCCCATTTCCGCGATAGCGAAAGACGGCATCGAATTGCGCGTCAAGGCTCGCGTGACCGTCAGGGCGAACATCACGAGGCTTATCGGCGGCGCGGGCGAGGACACGATCATAGCGCGTATAGGCGAGGGCATCGTCACCACGGTCGGTTCGGCGCAAAGTCACAAAGACGTGCTCGAAAATCCCGACCAGATCTCCAAGACCGTGCTCAACAAGGGGTTGGACAACGGGACCGCGTTCGAGATACTTTCGATAGACATCGCCGACGTAGACGTGGGAAGGAATATCGGCGCGCAGCTGCAAATGGATCAGGCAGAGGCGGACAAACGTATCGCCGAGGCAAAGGCGGAAGAGCGCCGCGCCATGGCAGTCGCTCTCGAACAGGAAATGAAAGCCAAATCTCAGGAGATGCGCGCTCTGGTCATAGAGGCGGAAGCGGAAGTTCCCAAGGCGATGGCAAAGGCTTTGCGCGACGGAAATCTCGGCGTTATGGATTATTACAATATGCAGAACGTCCAGGCGGATACCGCGATGAGGAATTCTCTGACCGGAAACGAGCCGACAGAGGATAAGGGCAAAAAATAATGGATCTTGCAATGACGCTCGGCATAATGCTGTCCCTGACGGTGATCGCCGTTATAGTATACGGGGTGTCGTACGGGATAAAAGCCGATAAGAAAAAGCAAGAGGAAGCGAAGCGGAAAGAGGAGGAGCGGCGGCGTACGCCCCCGTCGAATGGCGCTGTGCAAAACGCCGCGCCTCCGTTGCGCCGCACGGACAAAAACGGGCGCCGCATATCTGCCGGGGTAGAGCTCAACGACCCGTTGGACGGGGTTTTCGAACTCAGCGCGGCACCCGCGCCCGTAAACGCTCCCCTGGACGGGATATTCGAATTGGGCGCGCCGGGGACGGGAAAGATCCCCGCAAATAAAACGAAAGCCGCGGCGGGGCAGAAAAAACAGCCCTCGGGGCAGAAGTTGCAGTCCGCGGGGCATCATGCGGAGCATTGCGCCGTACCGCATTCGGGCAGAGAGGCTTACGTCGTGGAACGAGTCCCGACGGGAGGAAGCATACGCGGCGCAAGACCGGAAGGATGCGCGGATCATTACGGCGTGCGGTTCGTGAAAAAGAACGATACGAAAGCGCCCGCCGACGAAGAGAAGATATACGTTTCCGCGGAGGACGCGCGCAGGGCGATCGTATTGGGGCAGGTGCTCAACGATCCCGCGTTCAAGCGTCGGTACCGCAGATAGGGACGTCGTCGGAAAAAGCGAAAGCGGACGCTTGCCGTCCGCTTTTTTGTTTGCCGTATTTAACGGATCACGGGAAAAGAGAGTCTTTTCATTGCGGTAGAAAAAACCGCGCCCGTGTAGATAAGATCTGTTTTCAGGGAACGTTTATCTCGGTCACGTCGTCGGGCAGGAATCTGTCCAGTTCTTCGTGCATATCGGCGTCGGAGATCTTTTCGGCGGGAAGTTTGAAGTAAGTTGCCGTCGCTTCGGCAAGCACGACTCCGTCGGCGTTTTTGATCATGGCTTCTCCGACGTACGCGCGGGAACTGTTTTTGGTTATCTTTCCCACGCCGTACAGTTTTTCGTCGTACGGAACGGGTTTGCGGAATTTCACGTTGATATCCAGAGTGACCGCAAGTTTGTCGGGCTCATAGCACCAGATAACTCTGCCGATGAGTTCGTCGAGCATACACGTTATCATGCCGCCGTGCGCGCGTCCGGGATAGCTTTGGTGTTCCGCTCTGAAAGAAAAAACGGTGACTACCGTTCCGTCTTCCATTTCGTAGAAAGGCGCTTTTACGCCCAGCTCGTTGTCAAGACCGCAGATGATACAGCTTCTGCTGTTGCGTTGTTTTTTCAATACCTTCATGATCTACCTCAAACGCCGAAAAGGCATGCGTTTTACATAGACAATTTTAACACCGCTTTGAGCAAAAGTAAACGGAAAGAACGGTTTTCGACGAAAAAGCAAGACGTGTCGGGCGTTTCGGCGCCGAGACCGCAAGGGGCGTCATTTTGTTGACTTGACGCGCGCGGGTATTTATAATATTAAAGACGGGAGAAAAAATATGAACGGTTTTTACAAGCTTTATTGCAGGATATTTCAGAAGACGATGAAATGCGTGTCGCCGCTTTTGCCGTGGAGAGAGCCGCAGTTGCTCGATCTTCCCGGAGGGGCGGCGGGACTCGGCGCGTTTATCAAGGGAAAATACCGCAGGATATTCCTAGTCACGGGACCCAACGTCTACCGCAAAGGGCTTGCGGACGGACTTATACGCGGACTGGAAGAAAACGGCGTTCCGTACGAACTTTTCAACAAAGTGGTCAACAATCCCACGATAGACAACATAGAAGAGGCTTTTTCGGCATACAGGGCCGCCGACTGCGACGCGATAGTCGCGCTCGGCGGAGGTTCGCCCATGGACCTGGCGAAAGTCGTGGGGGCGAAGGCGGCGCGTCCGAATATGGACGTGCGCAAGATGAAAGGGCTGCTCAAAATAAGGAAGCGTATCCCCGATCTCTACGCTATCCCGACCACGGCGGGGTCGGGCAGCGAGACCACGCTTGCGGCGGTGGTCAGCGACGGCGCCACGCACGAAAAATACGCGATAAACGACGTCAGCCTGATACCGCGTTACGCGATACTCGATCCGCAGATGACGGCGGGGCTTCCTCCGCAGACCACCGCGACTACGGGTATGGACGCGCTTACGCACGCCGTTGAGGCGTATATCGGCGGCAGCAATACTTCTTTGACCGCTCGCAGGGCGGAGCAGGCGGTGGAGCTCATCTTTTCCAACCTGATGCTTGCATATGAGAACGGCTCCGACATGGAAGCGAGAGCCAATATGCAGAAAGCGTCGTATTATGCGGGGGTCGCGTTTACGAGAGCCTACGTAGGCTACGTCCACGCGCTCGCGCACGCTTTGGGAGGTTTTTACGGAACTGCGCACGGTCTTGCCAACGCCGTGATACTGCCGATAGTGCTCGAATATTACGGCAAGAGCGCTCATAAGAAGCTCGCCGCGCTTGCCGATATCGTCGGAGTATGCGACGAAAAGGACGACGACGCGGCGAAAGCGGCGAAATTCATACGGAAGATAAAAGACATGAACAACGCTATGGGTATCCCGTCGTCGATAGAGGGCATCCGCGACGAGGACATCCCTCTGATGGCGGAGAGGGCTGCGGCGGAGGCAAATCCGCTGTATCCCGTGCCCGAGATACTGGGCAAAGAACAGCTCGAAGAGCTTTACAGGCTGATAGCGGCATGAAAGCCGTGATAGTCGGAGCGGCGGACGACTTCGTTCCGTTTCGGAAACGACCCGGGGATATAGTTATAGCCGCCGACGGCGGTTACGCTCAGCCGGGTGTCGCGGACGCCGCCGATATCGTGATCGGCGATTTCGATTCGCTCGGTTACGAGCCGAGAGGCGCCGAAACGGTCCGCCTGCCCGTCGAAAAGGACGTTACCGATACCGCGGCTGCGGCGCAAACGGCTTTGGAAAAGGGCTGCGGCGAGATGGAGTTTTACGGCGTACTCGGAGGAAAACTCGATCATGCTCTCGCCAATCTGCAGTTGGGAGTGTCCTTGGCGGAAAGAGGGGTGAAAACCGTATTCCGCAGCAAGGGGTACGACGTGATGTTCGTCTGCGACGGCACGCTGCCGATAACGGGCAGAAAGGGAGCCCGCGTTTCGGTCTTTTCCTTCGGGAAGAGCGAGGGCGTGACGCTCGAAGGGCTGAAATACAAATTGGAGGACGCGACGCTGTTGTCCGATTTCGCGCTCGGGGTGAGCAATTCTTTCGAAGAAGAGCACGCCAGGGTAACGGTCGGCAACGGTACGCTCGCGGTTTTCGTTTATGAAGAAAGCGATAGTGTTCGATCTTGACGGAACTCTGCTCAATACTCTGACCGACATCGCCAATGCGGTCAACGCCGCGTTGTGGGAGAACGGGCTTCCGTACCGTTCGGTTTCGGAGATCGAAAGATTCGTCGGCGACGGCGCCAAAACGCTGATAGCCCGATGCGTGGAGGACGCCGAGGACAAGGCGGAGGACGTGCTGGCGGATTTCAGGCGCATCTACGACGCCGACTGCGACAACCAGACCAGACCTTACAGCGGGATCCTTGCTTTGCTGAAAAGACTTCGCGCGGACGGCCTTATGATCGGAGTGGTATCCAACAAACCGGATCCCGCGGTCAAAAAGCTGTGCGCGCATTATTTTGCGGGAATGACGGAGTTTGCGGTCGGAAACGCGGACGGCAGGAAGGTCAAACCCGACCCGGGACTGCTGTTGTCCGAACTCGCCGGACTGGGAGTCTCGCCGAAGGAGGCGGTATACGTCGGGGACGGCGAAGCGGACGTCGCCTGCGCGCGCAACGCGGGGACGGACTTCGTCGGCGTCGGATGGGGGTTCCGCTCGGAAGAGGAACTGAAAGCCGCGGGCGCGGACGTCGTGGTCTGCTGCCCCGAAGAGGCGTACGTAAAGATATCTGAACTCTGCAACAGAGAGGAGGAATAAAAATGGAAAAGAAAAGTCTGTGCGACAGATTCAAGCCGTTCGGTTACTACCGGGCGTTGAGCAGGAGCGGAGGTTTCGCGTCCGCGATAGCGTTGTCGGGTATTTTCTTCATACTCCACTACATATTCGACAATTACATCTTCGGACATCTCAGGAGCCTGAGCGAAAGTTACGAGACCGCGATCTGGATACTCGCCGGCGTGATAGGCGCGGCGGCGCTCGTATACGCGGTGCTGACGGTAGTATTCTCGAAGAGAGTACGGGCGTTGGATACCGCTTTGGTGGCGCTCGTTTTCGCCGATATCATGGTCATAGTCCAGAAATTTATGGTGGATAAGGTCGTACAGAACCGCACCGAACCGTTGCTTTACGTCCTTCCGTTGGCGGCGGCGGTCGTCATCACGGTGCTGAGATGGCTGCGTTACGATCCCGACGAAAATATGCTCGTCGATACCAGATCCATGGAAGCGGACGCGGGCGCGGCAGGGTATTACAAACTTATGCTGAGCAAGCCTTCCACATGGGTGGGGGCGGCGCTTACCGCCGTCGTCGTCGTGGCGTTCATCGTGACCGAGAACGCGGGATGGTTCGGCTTCACCGCCGTCAGCAACGACGCTACGCGGAAGTTGTACGAGATAATGATCGGAGGCGCGGTGGTCGCGGCGGCGTTCTATATCGCCAGCTTCGTCCACAGGATGGTCTACAAAAACATAAACTTCTTCGATACCATTGCGATGAACACGGTTGTGCTCGCAGTAGGAATGCTCGTCAGGCTCGCTTTCGCGCACAGCGCCGCCGACATAGCGGTCGCCGCGGTGATAACCGTCGCCGCCGCCGTGTTGCAGATCGTGTTGGTAAAGCGCACAGTCAATATCGGGAGTGTGCTGTACTCCGCGGAAAAGACCGAAGCCGCCGAGGAAAAGAAGGACGTTCCTTCCGCAGCGGACGAGGGGCTTGCCGCCAGGGTCGCCGAACTGGAAAGGCAGAACGCTTTCCTCATGCGCAACGCCGAAAAACTCATGTCTCTGCTCGAAGAAGAGAGAGCGAAACAGCCTGCGGCGCCCGCTCCCGCGGCGAACGACGGAGAGACGGAGCGCAGAGTCGCCTTCCTCATGCGCAACGCAGAGCGTACCATGTCTTTGATAGAAGAGGAGAGGTCTTTGAGAAACGGCGTACAAGAGCCTGCGCCCGAACCCGCTCCGCAGCGCGACGCGTTCCTGCTGAGGCAGACGGAGGCGCTTATCTCCAAGGTCGAGTATCTTATGTCGAGAACGGCTCTGCTTGAAGAAAAACTCGCCGAAGCCTGCGCCGCGCCGGCCGTACCCGCGACCGAGCCCGTTTCCGCGAACGACGGTTACGACGAAGAGGAGGACGAGTTCGAAGACGAGCGCTCCGAAGTCAACTGGATCGAGACCGAGGCAAAGGACAGGAGGGCAAAACCGCGCTATACTTTCGATCTCAAACTCCGTCTTGCGGACGACAACGTGAAGAGATTTTACAGCGACATCAAAAACGCGCTTCTGTCGTACGGTATGCATTGCAGGATGAGCCGTCACAAGGAAAACTTCAACAAAGGACGCAATCAGATCGCGAGAATGGCGATCAACGGCAAGACGCTCAAAGTATATCTTGCGATAGATCCGAACTCGATAGATCCGAAGATATATCATCACAAGGACGTGAGCGACAAGAAAGGAGTGGCGGACCTTCCGACGATGATCAACGTGAGGTCGGGGCTTGCGGTGCGCAAGATAAAGACCCTTATCGACAAGATAGCGGAAGAGCTTGTGATAAAGCCCAAGAAATACGAACCGACCGACTTTGCGGAAGGACTCACTCTCGACGGGTTCTCGACCGTGGAGAGAAAGGGCTACGGATACATGGTAAAGGGCAGCGCGACCAAGGAAGAGGTGGACGCCATCCCCGACGATTTTGCGACCAACGCCGTGGAATACGTGTACGCGCCCAAGAAAGCCGAGAGATTTATCAAGACAAAGGTCACGTTGGACGATCTTTCGGCGGCGTTCGAGGACGGTGCGACCGTAGATATAGACGCGATACGCGAGAAAGGACTCGCGTCCGCTCCCAACTCGAATTGGCTCTCCGTTTCGGCAAGCGCAAGACTGGATAAGAAGTTCCGCGTTTACGCCGACGAATACACGGTCGGAGCCGCCAAGATGATATGCGTGGCGGGCGGAGAGGCGTATATGCTCATCCAGCCCGAGAACTGATCTTGCCTATGAAAAGATATGACATCGTTCCAGCGCCTTCAACCGTAAGATACGGCGAAGGAAAGAGCGTTTTCTCGGCGGTCGTCGTCGAAAGGGACGGCTTCGAAGAAAGATATTTCGCGCAGACTCTTGCCCCCGGTAACGTTCGGGTAGTGCGCGCGGGAGAGGAAAGCGGACAGACGCTCTTCGTCGCGGCGAGAGAGGACCGCTCGATGCCCGAGGAGGCGTATTCGCTGGCGGTAAAAGGCGGCAGGGCGGAGATCGTTTTCGGCAAAAGAGGACTGCTCTACGCCTACGTCACTCTGTCGCAGATACTCGCGCAGAGCGACGGCGCCGTGACCGACGCGGAGATAGAGGACAGACCGTATTGCGGATACAGGGGATTGATGCTGGACAGCGCCCGTTACTTCATTCCCGCGGACGACGTGCGTAAGATCGCCGACCTGTGCGTCATGCACAAGCTCAACGCGATACATATGCATCTGACGGACGACCAGGGGTGGAGGTTGGAGTCGGACGCTTACCCCCGTCTGCACCGCGTGGGGAGCCGCCGCAGTCATACCAATTTCGGCTGCAGACCTCACGAGGGATATTATACGAAGGCGGAAATGCGCAGCATATTGCGTTACTGCGCCGAGCGCAATATCGAAGTGGTGCCCGAGATAGATATGCCGGGGCATATGCGGGCGGCGCTGGCGGCTTATCCGGAATTCGGCTGTTTCGGGCGCAAGCTTCCGGTCGCGACGCACAGCGGCGTTAAACACGATATCCTGTGCGCGGGCAAAGACGAGGTGTATTCGTTCGTTTTCCGCGTGCTGGACGAGGTCGCGGAACTGTTCCGCGGCTATACGCGCTATATCCATATCGGAGGAGACGAAGCTCCCAAGATGCGGTGGGACATCTGCCCCGCGTGCCGCAGGAAAGCGAAAGAAGAGGGGCTGAAAGACAGCGAACAGCTGCAGGGCTTTTTCATGAAAAAGGTCGCCGAGCACGTGTGCGGGCTCGGGTTCGCGCCCGTCGTCTGGAACGAAAAATGTATGGAGGGCTTCATGCCGGAACAAACGGTATGGCAATACTGGCACACCGACGGCGGCATGGACGAAAAGGGGACTGCCGCGACCGCGGCGGCGGGCGGGGGAATGATCAACTCCGATTCCGCATACGCGTACGTGGATCTGCCGTACGGCACGATAAGCCTCGAAAAGAGCTATAAGTTCACGCCCAAACTTCCCGGAATGCCCGAAGAAAAGGCGTTGGGAGGAGAACTGGAACTCTGGGGAGAATACATCCCCGACTATAAGACTCTGCTCAAACGCTGTCTGCCGCGCTCGTGCGCGCTCGCGGAACGTATGTGGAGCGGCACGGACGGCGATTACGCCGGATTCGCGAAGAGGTCGGTCGCGTTCGTTTCCTATCTCTCGTCCAAAGGATACGACGGCGAAAAGCGCAAAGCCGTCTACGATCCGTCCGCGCTGAGAGGCTCTTTGCAAAAGCTGTGGTTCGAACGCAGGCAGCTGCATTGGGAAGGTCTGCACAATCTCATAGACGACGCGAAAGTGAAAAAACAGCATGGTACCGAAGGCACGGCAGCGGGCGACTGACAGCGGGAGAAAACCTCGGATGAAAGAGAGCAAGGCGAACAGAAAGATAGAAAAAGCGAGAAAACGCGGCAAACGCGATTCGTTGAAACTGAAAAGAGCGGAAAGATATTTTCCGTGTACGGAGCAAGGACTTACGTCGGCTCAGGTCAGGGAGAGAGAGGAAGAGGGACTGGTCAACAAAAAGACCGCCACGTCGGGCAAATCGTATCCGAGGATATTCGCGGAGAACATTTTCAATTTCTGCAATACGGTGACGATCGCCCTGATGATCCTTCTGATAGCGATAGGCGCGTGGGATTATGCGATCTCCTCGTGCATAATACTCATAAATATCGCGATAGGCATCTATCAGGAGATCAAGGCAAAGCGCACCGTGGACAGGCTCTCGCTCGTCGGGAAATCGGTCTGCGACGTCGTGCGCGACGGTAAGCGCGGACAGATACCCACGCAGGAGCTGGTTTTCGAAGACGTCTATTACGTCAACGCGGGCGCTCAGGTCCCCGCGGATTCCACCGTCCGTGCGGGAGAGATAGAGGTGGACGAGTCGATCCTTACGGGGGAATCCAAACCCGTCCGCAAGAGCGCGGGAGATAAAGTTCTGGCGGGCAGTTCCGTCCATTCCGGCGAAGCGTGCTGTATAGCGGACAGAGTCGGGCAGGACAGATACATCGAGGGCGTCGCCCGTATCGCGAAGAAAGTCAGCAAGCCCAAGAGCAAGATATTTTCCGTGCTCGATTCTCTGATCAAGGGGATATCCGTTATCCTCGTTATCCTCGCCGTGTTCATGCTGATCGCGGAACGAACCGCCGTAGGCGGCCCTTGGAGAGAAACGATCATCAACGTGTCGAGCAGTATACTGGGCATGATACCGATAGGTATGTTCCTTCTAACTTCCACGGCGCTCGCGGCGTCGGTCCTCAAACTTTCCAAAAAGCACGCTTTGGCGCAAGATCTGTACGGCATCGAGATGCTGGCGAGCGCGGATACTCTGCTTCTGGACAAGACGGGAACGATCACGGACGGCAAACTCGAGCTTGTCGAAACGATGGCGGTAAACGAAGAAATTTCCGCGCCCGTGTTGCTCAACACCATAATGAAAGAAACCAAGGACAGTAAGTCCACGGCTATGGCGCTGCTTATCGGCGCGGGCGAGGCGGAGTGTCTGCCCGTATCCGACGTCATGAGTTTCAACAGCGCGCGCAAGTACAGCGCGGTGACTTTGGAAGGAGGGAAGACGTATGTGCTGGGCGCTCCCGACTTCGTGGGAGAACCCGACGGAGAGATCGCCGAGTTCATCGCCGCGTGTTCGGCGAGAGGAAGGCGTACGATAATGCTGTCGTCGTTCGACGGCCCCATAGACGGGATAGACCGTTTTGCGACAAAGCCCTGTTACGTCTTTGCGCTCGAAGATACGCTCCGTCCCAACGTAAAGGCAACGTTGGACTGGTTTTACGAAAGCGAGGTCGATATAAAGATAATATCGGGAGACGATCCCGTTACGGTCGGAAACATCGCCGCAAAGGCGGGTATACGCAACGCCGGCAGTACGTTCAACTGCAACGGAGCTTCCGACGCCGATATAAGGGACAGCGTCGAGAAAACGGCGGTCTTCGGCCGCATTTCGCCCGAACAGAAGAGCGCCGTCGTCAAGGCGTTGCAGGAAAAGGGACATACCGTCGCGATGATAGGCGACGGAGTGAACGACGTTCAGGCTCTCAAACAGGCGGATTGTTCCATCTCGTTCGCGGGAGCCAACGAAGTGGCGCGCAACATCTCGCGCATCGTTCTCATGGACAACAATTTCCTCACGCTTCCCGGCATAGTGCAGGAGGGCAGACAGGTCATAGGCAACGTGGAGAAGGTGTCGTCGCTGTACGTGATGAAAAACATCTTCGTCATGTTCATGACGCTGTTGTTTTCGATAGTCACGATCGTCACGGGTCGGAGCAGTTATCCGTTCGACACCAAGAAGATGCTGCTCATAGAGTTCTTTGTCATAGGCGTGCCGACGTTCCTGTTCGCACTGCAACCGACGAAGGCTCGGCCGAAAGGCGATTTCATGCGCAATATACTCAAATCCGCACTGCCTGCGGCGGTATCTCTGATAGCCGCGGCGGGATTTATGCTGATACTGACGTCGCAGACGGGCGCGGAGGGCGGTTTCGAGGGAGAGGCCACCGCGGCGACTTATGCGCTGACCATGGCGGGCTTCGTCGCGCTCACGGTCATAAGCATGCCGCCCGACAAGTTCCGTCTGGGGATAATCGCGGCGATGTTCGCGCTGTCGCTGCTCGCGGCTTACGTGGACGGGAATTTCCTGGACGGCACGTTCTTTGCGATGAGCACGCTGCCCGCGGAGTTTATCGGATATATCGCGGCGGCGGCTGCGATAGGACTGACGGTCCTGCTGATATCCAAGAAGATCGCCGACGTTATCGACGCGAAATACGGCGACGCGTTGCAGAAGAAAGCGAATGAGATATACGACGGTTTCTCGTCGGGAGTCGCAAAAATATTCGGAAGAAAAAAAGAGACCGAAGACAGGGAGGACGAGGATCGCGGCGATGAAGAATGAGCAGATACATACCGATCACAGGAGCAGGATGCGCGCCCGCATAGCGGCGAACGGCATTCTTTCTCTTGCCGATCACGAAATATTGGAATATCTGCTGTATCCGTTCGTTCCGCGCAAGGATACCAATCCGATCGCGCACGCTCTCATGGACAAGTTCGGCTCTTTTTCCGCGGTGCTCGACGCCGATCCCGCCGCGCTTGCGACAATACCGAACATGACGAAGGGCGCGGCGCTTTTTCTCTCGTCGCTCTCCGACGTGGCGCGCAAGTTCTGTTCGGACGCGGGCGCGGAACGACCGAGGGTGGATACCTATGAGAGGGCGACGGGGTATCTCGTCAAGCTGATGAAGAATCTCGGAGAGGAGCGCATCTACGCGCTTTTCGTGGATAATTCGGGCAGGCTCAAGGAGAAGTGCGAGCTGGGTTCAGGCACGGCGGACGAATGCCGTATCAGGGTCAACGAGCTCGTTATGCTTTGTCAGAACTTTCAGACCAAGTACGTATATCTCGCGCACAATCACCCCGCAGGGGTGGCGAAGCCGTCTTTCAGCGACGTCGAATTTACCAAATGGGCTATCGCCGCGCTCGAAGTTTTGGGCGTGAGATTGGTCGATCATATAATCGTGGCGGGAGATAAGACGTACAGTTTCAAACAGGACGGCATGATGGACAGGTTCAAGAGCGGGTATCTCGACTTTATCCGCAACGGAAGACTGACTTCGCCCGGCAGGAACGACAGATGACCGATCTTCCCGTGATTTTGGACACTCCCGACGGGAAGCTGGAAGTGAGCGTCGTGAGATCCGCGAGAAGCCGTCGCATGAGCATCGTCGTAAAAGACGCCGCCGCTTCCGTGCGGATGCCTTTGCGGGGGTCGTACGCCTCCGCCGAGAGCTATGTGCGCAGGATGAGCGGCTGGATAGCGGGACACGTCGCGAAACAGCGCGAGGATCTCGTTAAAAAACAAAGAGGTTTCTGGCTTTGGGGGGAATGTTACCGCGTGGTATTCGCCCGAAGCGGGGGAAGGGGTCACCGCATAGACGGGGACGCGCTTACCGTTTTCTGCAAAGAGGGCGACGAAGCCGCCGCGTGCGAAAGACTTCTGAGAAGAGAAGTCAGGGCGTTTCTGGGCCGCCGTTTTGCGTATTGGGAAAGGCTCACGGGCAGAAACGGGGTAAAAACGATGGTGACGGGAGCGGAAAGTTATTACGGCAAATGCTTTACGGACAGAAACGAGATAAGGTTTTCGTCCCGCGTGGCAAGGCTGCCGCTCCGCTGTGCGGAATACGTGATAGTACACGAGCTGTGTCACTTTTACGTGCCCGATCATTCGGCGGCGTTTTACGCGAAGGTGGCGCGGTTCATGCCCGACTACGCGCAGCGACGCAAAGAGATGAAAGAGTATTACAAAAAATAACGCGATCCGCGCGAGCGGACGGAGGATAAATGGCATCGAGAGGTAAGAAAAAGCAGGCGGAACAGGTCCGCCCCGCGCAAGCGGCGGCGCAAATTCCCGAAAAGAGCGCGAACAGACCCGACGTCTGGGTCTGGATAATGCTTGCGGCGATCGTCGCGGCGTTCGCATTTTCGTTCGTTCCTTCCTACACCGTACAGGCGACGGTGGACCTCGATCTCGGAGACGAGGGGTATACTCTGGATGAGGACAGTTTTTATATCGGCGCGGACGTGCTGGATATACTGTTCGTTCCCGCGACGGGTTACGACGGCGCGGCGGAGTGGCTGGTGACGCATTTCCCCGCGACGGAGAACAGCGAAACCATGCAGGACATCGCAAGGGCGTATCTGCAGACGTATCCGGCGTCTTTGCTCGAACAGCTCGATTCGGCATTTGTCGCGATATACGCGATAGAGGTCGCTCTGTGCGCGGTCACGGTAGCGTACGCCGTCGCGTTCGTCGTCATGCTTTCCGTGAAAAAGGGCGACAAACGGTTGCAGGCGCTTGTATTTACGGCTGTCGCGTGCGCGTGCGCCCTCATAAGACTGATATTCGCGATAGCGATCTATTCGCAGAGCACGAAAGAGTTCGTACTCACCGCAGGGGGAGGAGCGTGGCTGACGTTCCTGTCGTTTGCGATCGCAACGGCGTGCGCCGCGATCGCGTATTTCAAAAAGCGTAAAAAGGAGGTCGCGGCAAAATGAAGTGCAGAGTATGCGGCAGAGAGATCGAGGACGATACGCTTTTTTGCAAATACTGCGGAGCCGAGCAGAAGAAAAAGAGGAAGAGGCTTACCTGGGCGGAAAGGCGCCGTAAGAACGAAGCCGAAACGGCGGAGTTCATCTCCAAGGCGTCCCTGCACGCCGAAGACATAGCCGACGCCGCAAAAGAGGACGAAAAGTCCGTACGCGCCGTTTCGGTGGGAAAATTCGATACGTATCGCAAAAAACAGATAGCGGTGCTCGTCGCTTACGCTGTCCTGGCGATAGTCGCGCTGGCGGGGCTGGTGCTGCTGCGTTATTCGGAGATAAACGCGACGGTCACGGTCGTCATCGCCTTCGCGCTCCTTCTCGTCGCGGCATACGGGGCGGCGGGTTTTGCCGAACGGCTGTATGCGGTACGGGCTCTCGAGGCGATGAAAAAGAGCGGTCGGGCAATAAAAAAAGTCAGATACGGCAAACCTCCGCTTATGCTGTGCGACGGAGAAGTCTATCGGCTGGATCCGACAGGCAGGTGCCCCAAATGCGGCGCCGAGAGGCATATAGAGGAATTCGAGGGCAGACAGGTACTGGTCTGCAACGCCGACAGAGGGCATCTTGCTGTCCTGGACAGCGAGAGGGTCTTTGCGGATACTGCGGGAGAGCCTATGCCCGAAAACGATGAGGATACGCCCGCAGACGGCGCGGAAGAAGACAAGAGAGAAGGATCGGACGATACTGCGGATACCGCCGCTCCGGCGGCTCGGGACGGCGGGGGTGACGCCGAGTTCTCCGACAAAGGGGAGGAAGAAACGGAAAATCCCGCCGACGGAAAAGAGGAAGAGGAGCCATAACCCGGGTACGGAAAAAAGGGGTTTACAAAGCGTTCGGGACACGTTATAATGGGTAAGGACGGTTAGGGAAGCCCTCGGTCATGCCGACGGGATAGAATAAATCAGAGGGAAATTATGGGCATCATCGGAAAGGCCGTGGGAGCGGTCAAAGGGTTCTTTGTACACTGGAATTCTCCGGGAGAGGGAGATTACGTCAGCAGCAAAGAAATAGTCTGTTATTCGGTAGGCGGCATAGGCGTTCAGTTCGTCGCCGCAATGTGTTACACGATCGCGATGCAGGCGAGCTGTCTGCTCATCGGATCGGTCTACGGGCTCAAACCGAGCGATCTTTTTATCATCAATACGATCAACACTATCGTCACGATCGTCATCCAGCCGCTGAAAAGCTATTGGATAGACAATACGCCGGGCGGCAAGGGCAAGGCAAGACCGTATCTTCTCTGGCTGGGGCCGCCGTGCGCGATACTTATATCGGTATTCGGATTCATTCCCACCACCAATTACACCGTTACGCTTTCGGTCATCGGCGTGCTGTTCATCATAATGAACTTTATTTTCCAGTTCTACCTGGGAATGTACAATCAGCTCGCGCAGCTCATGACCCCGAGTTCCGCCGAAAGAGCGAAGATAATCTCTCTGTCGTCGATCGTGTATTCGATCGCTCCGACGATCACGGGCTTTTTGCTCCCGCTGATATCCAACGCTTTCGAGAGAGGTCAGCTCGACATCAACTTTTACCGTCTTACGCTGCCGCTGTTCTCGTTCATAGGCTGTTTCCTCGCGTTCTTCGCGTATTTCTGCACCAAGGAAAGAGTGGTGGTTCCCCGTAACTATCAGCAGAAAGTAAAGTTTGCGGACGGTATGAAAAAGATAGTCCGCAACAGGTATTTCTGGATATACAACATCACGACGTGGTTCTCCACGCTTGCGACCGCGATCAGCGCCTGTCTGCCGTGGGCGTACATATACCTGCTGCAAGACGCGAATATACAGTCCGTCATGACCCTCGTCATAGGCACGGCGTCGTTCGTAGGCATGGCGCTTGCGCCGCTGATGATAAAAAAGACGGGCAAGCGCAACACCGTTCTCATTTCCGACGCGGTCAGATTGGCAGCCGCCGTCGTGCTGGTGTTCTATAATACCAATTTCTGGGTGTTCGCCGTTGCGTGTTATCTCATGAACTGGGGCGCGGCGGTGCAGATCATCACCAATCCCGCGATGAACGGCGACGCTCTCGATTATCAGCAGTGGAAGACGGGCGACAGACTGGAAGGCTTTTCCATGAACTTCGCGATCATAAACAACGTCGTCTTGCTCGGACTCAATTACGTCATTCCGTACGTTAACGAATATTTCGGACTTATCAACGACTACGACGTTCTCTTCGACGAGAGCATATCCTCGGCTATGTTCTCCGCCTTGGCGATAGTTTCGATAATCGGCTGCGCTCTGCACGCTCTGCCGATGCTGTTCTGGAACATGAGCGAAAAGGATCAGGCGAACATGATAGAAGAACTCAAAGAGAGAGCGCACAGGCTCAACGCCGAACAGGGACTTGCCGACGCCAGCGTATTGTCCAGCGGAGAGATGCTGGCTCAGGACGAATACGACGCGGCGGCGGACGTATCCGGCGGCGAAGGGCAGTCCGATCCGGAAGGAGGTGACGAACAATGAAAGACGGAAGATACAGAAAGGCGGCAATAGCGGCGATCGCGCTCGTAATGACGCTGATCGCTTTTACGGCGGCGGCGTGTTCGTTCGACGTGGATATAGCAGAGGGAAGAGAGATGCTGACCTCCGCTATAGAAAATTCGCGCAAAGCGACCGAGTGGTACGTAAAGTACAAGACTCAGATCGACGCCAGTACGTCCGAGCAGACGCGGCTTTACGTCGTGAACGAAGGGACGGAAGAGTTTGCCGCGCATTACGACTTTACCGTAGACAGAACGGTCTCCACGTCGACCACCAACATATATTACGGCAAGTCCAGGCGCAGCGGCGTTTCGGACAAAGAAGCGACGGACGGCGATTACAAGACGGTCATGGCGGTGCAGGGAGAGGACGGATATACCTTCTCCGAGATAACGTCCGACGAGTTCTTTGCGGACGACAGGATCGCGCCCTATACGCTCGACGCGATATGCGACTATCTGGACGGACTGACCGAGGACGAATTGCAGATATCTTCGATCACGACCAACGGCGGGTGGGTAACGTATTATTATGTTTCCGCCGTCGTCAAAGAGGGTAATCCTCTTAACGGGTGCACGGGTATCGAGCTTCGCGTGACCAACGAAAAACTCAGCACGATATATTTCACGGATACGCAGGGCAGAGCCGTACAGATCGACATAGCTTACGGCGGTCCGAATTTCACCGTACCGGAATGGACAGGAGAGAATTGATATGAAACCCGACAGGATCATACCGATGCCGAACGAAGTTCGGTACAAAGGAAAAGGCTTCGACCTCGCAGGACTGAAAAACATTACGGGAGACGAAAGATTCGCGTCAGCGATGAACGTAGCGAAAGAGCAGCTTGAGAAAGATCTCGGCGTCAGGCTCGGCGGAGCGTCCGAAGACGCGATCGCATTCGAATACGACTCCGATATCCCCGCGGAGGGATACGAGATCGAGATAACCGACAAGGGGATCGAGATAGAGGCGTCCGACAACAGCGGAGCGCTCTATGCGGTGCAGACTCTGCGAATGGCAGCCATGGCGGGCACAAAGGCGCGCGATACGTATCTTCCCGGCGCGGAGATAGAGGACTCTCCCCGTTTCGGATGGAGGGGCGTCAATATCGACGAGGCAAGGCACTTTTTCGGAGAACGGGAGATAAAAAAGATAATCGACCTGATGTGCCTGCACAAGCTCAACGTGCTGCATTGGCATCTTTCGGACGACCAAGGGTGGAGGATAGAGATCAAGAAGTATCCCCGTCTTACGGAGATAGGCTCCAAGCGCGACAAATCTCAGATAAACGGCTGGCGCAATACCGAGGAAAACAACGTACCCGTCAGCGGTTTTTATACGCAGGAACAGATCAAAGACATAGTGGCGTACGCGCTCGAAAGGGGCGTCAACATAGTGCCCGAGATCGATATGCCCGCCCATCTCGCCGCGGCGATGGCGGCGTATCCGTGGCTGGGCTGCCGCGAACTCGACAGACCCGTAGCATGGTATTTCGGCAGTTCGATACCGTATTCGCTCGGTATCAGGGACTTTAACAGAAGCGCCTGCGTGGGCAGTCCGCGTACGATGCAGTTCATCAAAGACGTGATAGACGAGGTGGTGGAGCTGTTCCCGTTCGGATATTTCCATATCGGCGGCGACGAAGTGCCGATGGAAGAGTGGAAAAAGTGCCCCAAGTGCAAAGAGATGATGCGCAAACAGGGATTTACGGACTATAAGCAGCTGCATACGTGGTTCATAAACGAAGTCGGAAAATACGCCGCGAGCAAGGGGCGCAGGCTCATCGGCTGGAACGAGATATTGCACGGCGGAAATCTCGACAACGAAGTTCTCGTTCAGTATTGGACTCCGCAGCCCGACGGCAGAGTGGCGAAGCATCTCGACAAGGGCGGAAAGGTGATAATCAGCAAGCACAAGCATTTCTATTTCGATATGCCGTTCTCGCAGTATCCGCTCAAAAACACTTACAAATTCTCGCCGTATTTCGGCGGTATAAACAGGCAAAACGTTTCGGGTGTAGTCGGTGTGGAAGGCGAGCTGTGGGCGGAATGGATAGATACTCCGCAAAAGCTGGAATTCCAGATGAATCCGAGGCTCGCCGCGCTTTCGGAAGTCGGCTGGAACAAGACGGAGAAAAAGAATTACAAAGAATTTGTCGCCCGTCTGCACGAATACTTCCCGATGTTGGACGCGCTCGGCGTGTATTACGCCAAGGAGCCTACGTTTACCGCCTCCAAAAATCCGTTCAAGAGGGCGAAAACGGTGAACGCATGGTATTCCAAGGACATGAACGTGGAATACGACGCCGACAGAAAACTGTAAACGATAATAATGACGGACCCGCCGAAGGGCGGGTCTTTTTTTGCGCGTGAAAACGCGATGAGGTCGTTTTGCTGTAAAGTGCCGGTTTCGCGCGAGTATAATATAGTATGGTTGCATTCAGAACGGAACGGATCGTCGACGACAAAGCGCTCGTCCGCAATGCGCGGAGGCTTCGGGAACTCGCCGACGGCAAGGCTCTCATCGCCGTGATCAAGGCGAACGCATACGGGAACGGCGCCGTCAGAACGGCAAAGGCGCTTGCGGACGAAGCGCAGATGTTCGCGGTGGCGACGGCACGCGAGGCGCAGGCTCTGAGAAAGGCGAAAATTTCCGCTCCCGTGTTGATTTTGGGGACTATTACGCAATTCGAAAGGCAGCTCGCGGTCGGATTGGACGACGTCGCTTTCGGGATATCGTCGCTGTCCGAAGCGGCATGGCTGGACTCCGAGGCGCATAAGAGGGGCAGGAGGATAAAAGTACATATCGCCGTCGATACCGGTATGCGCAGATTCGGTTTTCCGCCCGACCCGAGGTTGATAAGACTGTCGGCGTCGTTTTCGGGACTGGATACGGAAGGATTGTATACGCATTACGGAAGGGTCGGTTCGGAAGACGGCTTTACGGAACGGCAGGAAGAGATATTCCTTGCGGTGGAGAACGAACTGCGCGGCGCGGGCATGAGGTTTCGCTATGTCCATGCGAGCGGCAGCGCTTCGGTATTGCGGAGGGAAGGATTGTGCGGAAACGCATTTCGGGCGGGGCTTGCGCTGTACGGGGTCTGTCCCGACGGCTGTCCGAGATCGGGTTTGAGCGCGGTCGCCGCCGTGTACGCGAGAGTGCTTGCGGTGAAGACTTTGGAAAGAGGCGAGGGGATAGGTTACGGATCGTCGTTTTCGGCGGAGAACAGAATGCGAGTCGCGGTCGTTTCCGCCGGATATGCGGACGGGATACCTTATTCGGCTTCGGGCAGAGGTTTCGTGCTCGTAGGCGGGACGAAATGCCGGATCGTAGGCTCGGTGTGCATGGACGTATTTTTCTGCGACGTCACCGACGCCGGCAGCGTGGGAGAAGGCGATATCGTGACCGTGATAGGCGGGGACGCGGACGGAGCGATATCCATGGAAGAGGCTGCGCGCCTGTCGGGCACGAGCGCGTACGAACTCAGCGTGCGCCTCGCGGCGAAAAGGAGATAGAGCAGCGCGTTCTCGTCGCAACGATAAAATACGGCGCCCGCCGCGATGACAAAAACGCCCCGAGGGAACTCGGGGCGAGATCAATATTTATAGATATTTATCGATCAAAGATTTTTCAGTATGACGTCCGTCATCTGCGTAGTGCTCAGCACGGGCAGACCTTCCTGCGCGAGATCCGCGGTACGGGCTCCGTCGTTGAGTGCCTTTTCCACCGCTTTGTCTACGGCGTCCGCTTCTGCGGACAGATCGAACGCGTATTTGAGCATCATAGACGCGGACAGGATCGTAGCGATCGGGTTGGCGATATTCTTTCCCGCGATGCTCGGCGCGGAGCCGTGGATAGGTTCGTAAAGACCGCGCGTGGTGTCGTTTATGCTTGCCGACGGCAAAATGCCGATGCTGCCTACGCACTGCGACGCGAGATCGGAGAGTATGTCGCCGAACAGGTTGCCCGTTACTATCACGTCGAACTGCGACGGGTCGCGGACAAGCTGCATCGCCATATTGTCCACGAGAACGTCTTCGAGCTGTACGTCGGGATAATCCTCGTGGATATCGTGAACGACTTTGCGCCATATGCCCGAAGTTTTGAGGACGTTGGCTTTGTCCACGCTCGTGACCTTGCCGCGGCGCTTCTGCGCGAGTTCGAACGCGGCGCGGCATATGCGCTCCACTTCGAGTTCGCCGTAACACATGACGTCGTAGCCTTCTCTGCCGTATTTGCCTTCTCTTACGCCCTTTTCTCCGAAGTAAATCCCGCCGATAAGCTCTCTGACCACGAGCATATCGATGTTTTTCGGGTTTTTGAGCGGGCAGACGTCGGCAAGCGCGTCGAAAAGTTTCGCAGGTCTGAGATTCGCGTACAGCCCCATGGCTTTCCTCACCCCGAGCAGGGCTCTTTCGGGACGTTTTTCGTAGGGGAGAGAGTCGTATTGGGGGCCTCCCACGGCGCCGAGGAGCACGCTGTCGCTTTTGAGGCATTTTTCAAGGCTTTCCGCGGGCAGAGGTTCGCCGTATCTGTCGTAGGCGGCGCCTCCGCAAACGCTGTATTCGAAATTGAATTTGTGTCCGAACTTCGCGCCCACTTCTTCGAGGACGCGGACGGCGGCGGAAGTGACCTCGGGTCCTATCCCGTCGCCCTGTATGACGGTAATATTGTAACTGCTCATGTCTTCACCTCAGAATTTGCCGGCTTTGATCGCGTTGACCAGTCCGCCGCATTCTATTATGTTCTGTATGAATTTGGGGAAGGGTGCCGCCTTGAACTTTGCGCCCGTCGTTACGTCGGTTATCTCTCCGGTATCCACGTCCACCTGCACTTCGTCGCCCTCGGATATCGCGTCGGCGGCTTCGGGGCATTCGAGTATGTAAAGTCCGATATTGAGCGCGTTGCGGTAGAATATCCTCGCGAACGATTTCGCTATGACTATCGAAACGCCGCAGCCCTTTATGGCTATCGGAGCGTGTTCTCTCGAAGAGCCGCAGCCGAAGTTCTTCCCCGCGACTATGATGTCGCCGGGCTTTACGCTGCGGTAGAAATCGGGAGAAGTGTACTCCATGCAGTGCTTTGCCAGTTCCGCGGGATCGAAAGTCGACAGATAGGTGGCGGGCACTATGATATCGGTATCGATATCGTCGCCGAATTTGAATACTTTTCCTTTCAACATATCACTTTTCCTCCGTGTCGGCGCAGGTGAGTCTGCCCGCTATCGCGCTCGCCATTGCGGTCGCGGGCGAGGCGAGATAGATATAGCTGTCTTTGGCGCCCATTCTGCCGATAAAGTTGCGGTTGGTCGTCGTCACGGCGACTTCGCCGCTTGCGAGGATACCCATATGTCCTCCAAGGCATGGGCCGCAGGTGGGGGTGGAAACTATCGCGCCGCCCTTGATAAACGTTTCGATATATCCCGCTTTCACCGCTTGCAGATAAATTTTGTTGGTCGCGGGAATGACGATCGTGCGCACTCCGGGGGCGACGTGCTTGCCTTCGAGAACTTCTGCCGCCTGTCTGAGATCGCTCAGACGTCCGTTCGTGCAGCTGCCGATAACGACCTGGTCTACCTTGATCTCTTCTTTTATCTCGTCCGCAAACGCGGTGTTGGAGGGCAGATGCGGCTTCGCGACGACGGGTCTTATGGCGGACAGGTCGATATCGATTATCTGCTCGTATGCGTCGTCGTCTGCGGGTTCGAAGCGATCGAACGTCCTGCCGCAGCTTTCAAGCGTATATTCGTCGGTCTTTTCGTCGATCGGGAACACTCCGTTTTTCGCGCCGCATTCGATCGCCATGTTGCAGATCGTAAAGCGGTCGTCCATGGACAGGCAGTCCACGCCTTCGCCGCCGAATTCTATCGACTTGTACAGCGCGCCGTCTACGCCGATCAGTCCGATGATGTAGAGTATCACGTCTTTGCCGACCACGCCTTTGCGGAGTTTTCCTTTGAGGTTGAATTTGATGGCGGTCGGGACTTTGAGCCAGACTTTGCCGCTCATCATGATAGCGGCGATATCGGTACTGCCCACGCCCGTGGAGAACGCTCCCAGAGCGCCGTATGTGCAGGTGTGGCTGTCCGCGCCTATGACCACGGTCCAGGGGAGGGCGATGCCCTTTTCGGGCAGCAGCGCGTGCTCGATGCCCATTTCGCCGACGTCGTAAAAATTTTCGATCGAATTTTCTTTTGCGAAGTCGCGTACTATCTTGCATTGCTGTGCGGACTTGATATCGCGGTTGGGCGTGAAATGGTCCAGCACGAACGTGACTTTGCATTTGTCGCAAAGCCGGCACCCGCTCTTTTCGAACACGTCGATCGCCACCGGCGCGGTCACGTCGTTGGACAGAGCCACGTCGGCGCCGACCAACACGAGATTGCCGCCGGCAAGCGTCGGATCGCACGGGTCTGCGCCGAGCTTGCGCGCAAGGATTTGCTGCGTGTAAGTTGCTTTCATATCTTTCTCCTGTATGTTTGAGGAAATTTTATTCGTAGCGTTCGCGTTTGCGCTTTTTGACGAGTATCACGACGATGATCGCCGTCACGACCGCGACTATCGAGAAGACTACTATCAGCGTGATCTGCAATGTCGTCAGCCCTCTTTCGGAGAGATTGGCGGTTTTGACGTAGCCCTCTATGTCGTTGCCTTCCGCGTCGGTATAACGTATCTTCGTCCACTCCGAGTCGGGATCCAGTCCGTCCTGCGCCAACGTGACTTCGTCGCCGTCACGGAGAGTGCCGACGAGATATTCGTCGCGCTCCTCCGGCAGCAGATATACGTTCACCCCTCCGCCGATGGCGTCCGCATTCACGGTCGCGTGGTCGTCGAATCCGGGCAGAGCGAACGGTACGTAAGCGGAAACGTCGCTTGCGTAGACGTATCCGTCCCGAACTTCGCCCTCCGCGGTCACGAAACTGACTTTATACCAAGGATATCCGTCAGAGCCGACCGCACTCAGAACGACAAGGGTGTCGGTCGGACCGGTCTGTGCGACGACCGCGGATCCGGGGAAGGGATATTCCCGTATCGCCGTATTCCTCTGCAGAGGCTGCGCGTATCTGCCTATTTCGGGCGAAAGGTCCGCCTCGGACAGCGTGAGCGCGTCGCGGTCGAGATAGCCGTATTCGCCTCCTTCCGCAGTCCTCACGAAATAATAGCCGTCCGCCTCCGCGAGAACGAGCACGAGATCGCCTGCCGAAAGTTCGAATACCGGGCGCAGGTTTTTGGGGGAGAAGTACCCCTCGAGCGCTGTCTGCGCGACCGCGGTGGTGACGATATCGTAGACCGACGGGTCTTCGTAGATGACGTTGTCGAATACGTTGTAATATTCCAGCGCGGCGGAAGAACCGTTCGCCGTCACGGAGTATTGAGTGACGGAGCCTTCCGCTCTGTTCTGCACGAGCAGATACGGAACGTCGCCTTCGTAATATGCGCGTATCATGCCGTCGGGCGCGTCGTCGCTCACCTTTATGAACGAGCCGTCGGACAGGACGTAGATACCGTCGTCCGTTCCCGCAAAAATAAATCCGTCCGCCGCCGCAACGGTGGTCCAGACTTTTTCGGACGGGATAAACGAAACGGGCCTATCCACGCCGAGACGATTGACGGCTAATCCGTTTTCCGTCACGATATATACGGTATTGTCCGCCGCGGCGATGTCCGAGATCCCGCCCACGGGCTCGGCTGTGTTGTAGGGGGCGAACGCCGCGGCTCCGTCCAACGGGGACAGCACGCAAACGCGGCTTATCGAGCCTGCGCCCGCGGAGATCATCAAAGAAGAGCCGTCGACGGTCAGTCCGTCGAAGCGGTCTATCACGTTTTCGTATATATCGGAAGCGATGCCGTATCGGGAGAAGACGTTTTCCGCCGTTCCTATCCCGTTGGCGGCATAGCCGAATACCGTCAGAGAGCGCGAGCCGTTGAGATCGGACAGCAGGAATATATCCGTCGCGTTCATGGCGAGCGCAAGACATTCTCCCGCGAAAGCGGAAGCCTCGGCGTATGAGCCCGACGCGTTGGACAGATGCAGCGCGCCGTCCGACGTGGTGTAAGCTATCGACCCGTCGTAAGCCGCATATACGGACGACCCGTCGGGAGATATCTTTATCTCGGACGTTTCGGCAGCGGCCGTCTGCGGCGCCGAAAACGCCGCTAACGCCAATGCCGCGCACAGAAGCGCGCAGACCGCAACCGAAACCGCAGTGCAAACTCTTGCTTTTGTCATGGCTCATATTATATCACACATACGCGGGCGTTTACAAGTATTTTGAAAAGGAGCCGAAAGCGCGCTCCGCCGCACGAAAGATCGTTCCGGAAGCGGCGCAAAAAGCCTCTTACTCTTGAAAAGGAGCCGAACGTATGGTATAATCGTAACAACGGAGGAAGAATATGCGTATAGTCATCATCGGCGCGGGAGTAATAGGCTGCGCCGTAGCGCGGGAACTGCGCCGCTACAATGCGGACGTGACCGTGCTCGAAAAGGAAAACGACGTCGCCTGCGGTACGAGCAAGGCGAATTCCGGAGTGGTCCATGCCGGTTTCGACGCCGTCCCCGGAACGCTGAAAGCCAGATACAACGTACTCGGCAACGCCGCTTTCGACAGACTTTCTGCCGAACTCGGCTTTTCTTTCAAGCGCAACGGCGCTTACGTGCTCTGTTTTTCAAAAGAGGACGAACCTGTGCTCGGGAAACTTTTGGAACAGGGTATCAAAAACGGCGTAAAACAGCTTGAGATCCACACGGGCGAGCAAATTCGCAAAAAAGAAAAATACGTTTCCGAAGAGGTCACGGCAGGGCTGTGGGCGCCTTCGTCGGGCATAGTCAGTCCGTACGGAATGACGATAGCTTATGCCGAAAACGCCGCCGTAAACGGCGCGGAGTTCAAGACGGGCAAGCGCGTCGACGATATCTTTTACGACGGTAAGAAGATCGTTGCCAAGTGTTCGGACGGGAGCGTTTACCCCGCCGACCTCATAGTCAACTGCGCGGGAGTCCACGGCGACGACGTCAACAATATCCTGTGCGAGGACAAGCTGAAAATAACCGCCCGCAAGGGTGAATATATGCTTCTCGACAAGACGGCGGGCGGCTATGCGCACTCCACTCTATTCCAGCTTCCCACGAAAATGGGCAAGGGTATTTTGGTAGTGCCCACCGTGAGCGGAAACATCATGCTCGGTCCCACCGCCGCGGACGTGGACGACAAGGACTGCGCCGATACGACCTTCGAGGGACTCGAAGAAGCCTTCTCCAAGGCGCGCAGGACTGTCCCGTCGCTCGACAAAAGAGCCGTCATAACTCAATTCACTGGACTGCGCGCTCATTCGGAAACGGGAGATTTCGAGATAGGGTTCGCGACCTGCCGACAGATGTACAACATAGTGGGGATAGAAAGTCCCGGTCTTACCGCGGCGCCCGCGATAGCGACCGCCGCGGCGGAGGAGATAGCGGCGGCGTTCGGATTGGAAAGGAACGAAAATTTCGTCGCGCAGAGGAAGGCTCCGCCGTCGTTTGCGAAAATGACCGACGAGCAAAGGGCGGAGCTCATCGCGAAAGATCCTCTTTACGGTAAGATAGTCTGCCGCTGCGAGAACGTGACGGAAGGGGAGATCGTAGACGCGATCCGCCGTCCGGTGGGAGCTAAGGATCTTGACGGGATAAAGCGCCGCACGCGCGCGGGCATGGGCAGATGTCAGGGCGGTTTCTGCACGCCGCGCGTTATGGAGATACTCGCGAGGGAGCTGGGATGCGACGTCGCGGAAGTCACGAAGAACGGAAAAGGTTCCGAGATCGTTGTCGGGAGGATCGAATGACGGAAAAGAAGAATCTCGTTATAATAGGCGGCGGACCTGCGGGGCTTGCCGCGGCTAAGGCGGCTTACGACGCGGGAGAGAGGGATATCCTCGTTCTCGAACGCGAGGAAAGGCTGGGAGGGATCCTCAACCAGTGCATACACAACGGATTCGGACTGCATACTTTCAAGGAAGAGCTGACCGGGCCCGAATACGCGGCGCGTTACGAGCGCGAAGTCGCGGCGCGCGGTATCGAATGCAAGACGGGGACGACGGTGCTGTCGATCAAGGACAGGCAGGTCACGGCGGTCGGCGCGGAAGGACTGAAAGTCTACGACGCAAAGGCGGTGATACTTGCCTGCGGCTGCCGTGAAAGACCGAGAGGCGCGATCAATATCGCGGGCTGTCGCGCGGCGGGAGTTTTTTCGGCGGGAACGGCACAGAAGCTGATCAACATAGACGGATTGATGCCCGGCAGAGAGGTGGTCATCCTCGGCAGCGGAGATATCGGGTTGATAATGGCGCGGCGTATGACGTTTCAGGGCGCGAAAGTAAAAGCCGTAGTCGAGCTCATGCCGTATTCGTCGGGACTTAACCGCAACATAGTACAGTGTCTGGACGACTTCGGGATACCTTTGAAATTTTCGCATACCGTAGTAGGGATAAAAGGGAAAAAGCGCGTGAGTTCCGTGATCGTGGCGGCGGTCGATAAAGATCTGCGGCCCGTTGCGGGTACGGAAGAGGAGATACCTTGCGATACGTTGCTGCTCAGCGTGGGTCTTTTGCCCGAAAACGAGGTCGCAAAGACAGCGGGAGTGGAATTGAGCCCGGTGACCTCCGGGGCGGTCGTCGACGACGGGCTCATGACTTCGTGCGACGGCGTCTTCGCCTGCGGAAACGTGCTCCACGTACACGATCTGGTCGATTTCGTCAGCGAGGAGAGCGAGAGAGCGGGAGCGTCCGCCGCGGCGTATATACGCGGGAAAAGCGGAGGCTCCGATCACGTGACCGTATCCGCGTCGGGCGGCGTGAGATACGCCGTGCCGCAGAAA
Organism: Candidatus Ornithoclostridium excrementipullorum; assembly: GCA_018716085.1. Classification (GTDB taxonomy): domain Bacteria; phylum Bacillota; class Clostridia; order Christensenellales; family UBA3700; genus Ornithoclostridium; species Ornithoclostridium excrementipullorum. The sequence goes on from DVKK01000005.1 coordinate 28,186, forward strand.
GTGAACAGACGCGGAGACGGGCCGATAGGCTTCAAGATGAGAGTGGGCAGACCCGCAAAAGACGTAAAGATATCGCTTTTTTGCGACGGCCGCGAGGTCGCGTTCAGGAAAAAGAGGATCGTCACTCCCGGAGAGATGGAGACGCTTTCTCTGACCGCGGAACAGTCGGACGTCCTGCGCGGGGCGCACGAAGCCGAGATACGGCTCACGGAGGTATGATATGAAAGAGATGATCTGCATATGCTGTCCGTTGGGGTGCAGGCTCAAAGTTTACGACGAGGGCGGGGAACTGCGCGTCGAGGGCAATTCGTGTCCGCGCGGAGCGAGATACGGCGTCGAAGAGACGCGTTGCCCCAAACGCACCGTCACCTCGGTCGTGCGCGTGGAAGGAGGCGACTGCGAGATGGTCAGCGTCAAGACTTCCGACGCTATAGAAAAGGCGAAAATATTCGACGCACTGGCATTGCTCAAAGGGCTGAAAGTCACGGCTCCGATCGAAGAAGGGAGCGTTATCGTACGCGATATTTTGGGCACGGGTGTCGATTTTGTCGCAACAAAGACCGTGAGGAAAAAGCAATGACGGGGTATGTGATAGCGATAGACCAGGGGACCACGAGCAGCCGCGCGATCGCCTTCGGAGAGGACGGGACCGTCGCCGCCAAAGCGCAGTATCCTTTCAGACAGATATATCCCGGAGCGGGCTGGGTGGAACACGATCCCGAGGACATTTACGGTACGTCGCTCAGGGCTTTGCGCGAAACGGTCGCCGCCGTCGGAGCAGACAACGTCGCGGCTATCGGGATAACCAATCAACGTGAAACGACCGTTGTCTGGGATAAGAGGTCGGGACATGCGGTGTACAACGCGATCGTCTGGCAATGCCGCCGTACTGCCGACTATTGCGACAAGCTGAAAGAGACCGGAGTGGACAGTCTGATATACGACCGCACCGGACTGCAGGTCGATCCGTATTTCAGCGCGACCAAGATAAAATGGATCCTCGACAACGTGAAAGGAGCGCGCGAACGCGCCGAGAACGGCGATCTTCTTTTCGGCACGGTGGACACGTATCTCATGTGGAGGCTTTCCCGCGGAGGGATATTCGCCACGGATTATACCAACGCCGCGAGGACGATGCTTTTCGATATAGATACGCTGCGCTGGGACGCGGAGCTTTGCGATATGTTCGGCGTACCGTCGTCCATGCTTCCGCAGGTCTTTCCGTCGGGGCACGCGTACGGCGTCACCGATAAAAACGAAACGGGCGCGGAGATACCGATCTGCGCTGTCGCGGGCGATCAACAGGCGGCGCTGTTCGGACATCTGTGTACCCGCAAGGGCGATATCAAGAATACTTACGGCACGGGCTGTTTTACGCTTATGAATACGGGGGAACAGAGGCTGCGTTCCAAGCGCGGACTTCTGACCACGCTTGCCGCAACGGCGGAAGGACAGCCTCCGCAGTACGTTCTCGAAGGAAGCGTGTTCATAGGCGGAGCGGTCATCCAATGGCTGAGGGACGAACTCGGGATGGTCGAAACGGCAGCCGAAACGGAGGAGATAGCGAAAAGCGTGCCGGATACGGGAGGCGTCTACATCGTTCCCGCATTCGTGGGGCTCGGGGCTCCGCATTGGGACGCTAAGGCGCGCGGGATCGTGTGCGGCATAACCCGAGGGACGGGAAGGGCGCATTTCGTAAGAGCGGCGCTCGAATCGATCGCCTATCAGGTCGTCGACGTGATGCACGCGATGGAGAGCGACGCGGGATGCGATATAGCCAAACTTGCCGTCGACGGCGGAGCTTGCGCCAATGATTTTCTCATGCAGTTTCAGGCGGACGTGTTGGGCTGCGAGGTCGAAAGGCCCGCCGTTACCGAAACGACCGCGCTCGGCGCGGCATATCTCGCAGGACTCACCGCAGGCGTGTGGAAGGATCTCGGACAGATAGCTTCGGGCAGAAAGACGGACAGGGTCTTTCGTCCCGAAATGTCGGTAAAACGCCGAAAAGAATTGCTGCTCGGTTGGGCGCAAAGTATAGGAAGAGCGAGATACAGATAAGCGTTTTACTTACACGGGTACGAAAAATCGGAGCTCGCAAGAGCTCCGATTTTTCTATGCGGGACAGATATTATAGAAGGGGGATAAAAATTATCTGTCCTCGTACATATACACGCGAAGATACAGCGACAGCTTCTCCACGGACGACGCGATGAATTCGGAATTGGTAGGACATTTCCTCCCCGCGAAGAGCTCTCTCGGCGAAGCCTGCGGAGTCTTTACGTATTCGTCGAAACCCGAACATATCAGATGCCGTATCGCTCTTTCCACGCATTCGGGACGTACGCCGTATTTTTCGCCGATCGCAGGATACAGTTTTTTGGTTATGCCTTTACGCAGTATCGTATGATCGAAGTAGCACATCGATATCGCGTCCTTGAGATATTCGTAGCCCGCGAGATTGCATTTGAGCCCCTGTTTGGTCAGAAGTTCGGACAGATACAGATCTATCACCATGGACAGTTTCTGATCGTTCATCATGCCGGGGACTTTCTTGACGATCGAGGACGGATCGTTCGCGAGAGGCAGTTTGAAATAAAACGTCACCGTTCTGCCGGTGTATACGGGCAGAGCTCCGGCTTCCAGCGTGGAAAAGTAATTTTTCGATTTGGGATCGGAGAGAAGTTCTTTATAAGTCGCTTCGTCCACGATCAGCGCCGAGTAGTTCTTCTTTTCGGCGATATCTCCGACATCGGAAAAACAGTCGAATCCGGCAAAAGGATATTGCTTGCCGATCGAAGCCTTGACAGCCGTAATTGCCGCAGGGTTCTGTTCTATTATCGCGAATTTTGTCATTAGGAGCCTTCCGATCAATGAGTTTGGTGTATTCAATTTACCATATTTGCAAATGAACTGTCAACATTTTACAATATTAAAATTGAGCCTGAAAGCTGAAAAAATTATTGAAAACCGCAGTTTTGACCCGTTTGGCGCCATTTGAGAGCGGATTTTCAATATTTTTACAACATTTTTCAACAATTTTCGACATAATACAAACAATACCGATGCAAAAACGGCGCGTGACGGGCTGTAAGCCGTCTTCGGGACGTCCGCCTCGGAAAGATCGCGGATCTCGCAGCGTTTCGGCCGAAACGACGCAGGCTGCGCAGAAAGGATCATACCGGCAAAAACGCGGTACGGGCGGAGAGTTCGGACGAATGAAGCGTAACGTGAGGTTTGAGAGAAAAGAGAGGAATATATATTGATAGATACTTATTTAGCGTTAGTATTTCCCGAAAAACGCGCCTGCGCGCGTAGCTTCGCAAAATCATGAAGCGGCGGAGATCAAAAGTCGCGTAAAAAAGCGGCTTACGCCGCCTTTGCCGTACGATTCAGGACCGTTTTTTGCCGCCGAAACGGGAAACCGCGCATTTGAATATGAGGACCATGCAATACAGCATAAGGGCGGCGGTGACAAGACAGCATACGCAGAGAAGAACGGCGGAGCCCACAGAGCTTTCCGCCCCGAAAAGACCTATAACGGCGGAGATCGCTCCGAATCCCGCGACGGCAAATATCGCTATCACCGAGAAGACGGCGAGCGCCGCCCCCGCGATATACAGCACCGCTGATAATATTCTGTCGGACCGGGAAGGTTTTTTTTCGTCCATAACGTAATTATAGCAAGTCGGGCGGGACGCCGCAAGCGTTTTCGGAAAGATCGCGCCGTGAGGAAACGGAAGATCGGACGTCAGGCGTCCGCCTTGGCGGGAACTTTTTCGGACGAAAGAGAGCAGTATGCGATCGCCGCTACCGCCTCGCCTCTGCCTATGTCGCCCGTCTTTTCCGACGTCGTCGCCGCAACGTTTATACGCGAAGCGTCGCAACCGAAAGCCTGCGCGAGCCGATCGCACATTTTCGGGATACTGTTTTTCAGTTTCGGTCTTTCGCATATGACGGTAGCGGACAGATTATTCAGCGCGAAGCCGTCTTTTTTTGCGAGAGCCGCCACTTCGTCCAGCAGAGCCATGCTGTCCGCCCCTTCGTATGCGGGGTCGGTATCGGGAAAAAGACAGCCGATGTCCCTGCGGCCGAGAGCGCCGAGGACCGCGTCCATGACGGCATGGGTCAGCACGTCGGCGTCCGAATGTCCGAGAAGACCTTTTTCGAAAGGGATCTCGACGCCGCCCAATACGAAGCGCCGTCCTTCGACAAGGCGGTGGATATCCCAGCCCGCGCCCACGCGGAATCCGCTCGGCGCAAGAAGTTCGAGGTCGGAAGGATCGGTCATTTTGCGGTTGTGCGGATCGCCGTCGCAGAGCGATACCGCGCCTATGTATTTTTCGTACAGCTGTGCGTCGTCGGTGGCGGAAGATCCGTCTTTTTCCGCAAGAGCGTAAGCCTTTGTCAATTCCTCGCGGCGGAAAAACTGCGGGGTCTGGACAAGGCGTACGGTATTGCGGTCCACGGGAGAGGAAGAGCCGTCGGGGCGCGTCACTCTCACGCTGTCCGAAACCGCGACCGAAGCGACCGCGGTGCCCATAAGTTTGCACGTCTTTGCGCACAGGTCGATGGTTTTGCGGGTCACGAACGGTCTTGCGCCGTCGTGCACCGCGACGTATTCGGACGTGCAAAGCCGCAGCGCGTTTGCGACGGACTCTCCGCGCGTGCCGCCGCCGTCGCATATCTCGACGGGGAGCCCGAATCCTTCGAAAAGAGAGCGGAACAGTCCTTTTTCGGCAGAGGCGCAGGGAAGCACTATCTTATTTACGTACGGCAGGAAAAACGCGCTCACGGTGTTTTCTATCAGAGTTCTGCCCCTCATCGGCAGCAGAAGTTTGTTGTAGCCCAGCCCCATGCGGCTGCCGGAGCCTCCGCACGGAATTATGACGTCAACTTTCATCGCCGAGCACCTCGTACATTGCGGAACAGTCCTGTTTTCCTACGGGAGCGACGTCGCTCAGTATGCGGAAGCGCAGAACTCTGTCGCCGAAACGCAGTTCGGCTATATCGCCGACTTTTATCTGCGCGCCCGCTTTTGCGGGGCGGCCGTTCAGCGTTACCCGAGCCGCGTCGCACGCCTCGTTGGCGACGGTGCGGCGGCGTATGATACGCGATACTTTCAGAAATTTGTCCAATCTCATTGTATTCCACCTGCCAGGGAAGGGATCCCTTCCAGATTTTCCGAATAAAGGCAGTAGCCGTGTTCGTTCGGTTTGCGCACAAGGATCGCTTTCATGCCGAAACGCAGCGCGCCGAGCACGTCGGCTTCGTACCCGTCTCCGACCATCACCGACTCCGACTTGTTCCATCCTTCCGTCGCGGCGGCATATATCTCGGGCGACGGTTTTTCCCACTTCTCTTCGGACGAGATCGTCATTTTTTCAAAAAACGGAGTCAGACCGAGCGCCGCGAATATACTGCGCGCTTCGGGTACGTGGTTGGACAGCAGCCGCAGACGGTATCCCGCGGACCTGAGTTTTTCCAATACGGGCAGAGTATCGGGAAAGAGATGCCAGTAAGACGTATCGCAGAATCGCTCGCGCAGTCCGCGCACGGCTTTTTCGGCGCTCTCCCGTCCGCAGGCGCCCGTCGAAACGAGTCCGTCCGCTATCTTTCCGCTTACGGCGTCCCACCAGCTTTTACCGCCGAAGAAGTCGTCGTGCGTCACGCCGCCCTTCCACGGATAGACGTCGCCGTGCGTTACGGGGCGTATCAGCTCCTCCGGAACGCAGACGTTGTTTTCCAGGAGCAGTTCTTTGACGGTCTCCGTCCACATAGGCGAGCGGTATCCGAGAGTCATATCGAAATCGAACAAGACGTTTCTTATGCCCATGCCCACATTATAGCAGAACGGGCGGCGGCGCGCAACAGCCGCGCGGCAAAAGGAAGGGAGCCGTAAGCGGCTCGGAGAAATGCGGAGCGAAAGGCGCGTACGGCGCATATATAAAGCGCATATAAAGTATAACTCAAAACACGCGCGAAAATTTTATTTTTGTGCGCAAAAAAAGTTGACAGGGTTGAAGGGTTGGGCTATAATGTATGATTGTGTAAATATGTAAGATGAGAAACTATCGCCTGCGCTCGACGGAAAAACGGTAAAACCGCGTCGGGTAAGGGAGATTTTCGCACTTACGGACAATTTGCGAAACCACTACAGGAGGGTCGATAATGCCTCAACATATTCATAAGGTCAAGTACGGCAATACCGAAAGGATCTGTTTTTCGCGGATCAAAGACACTCTCGATATTCCGTATTTGATTGCATTGCAAAAGGATTCTTACAGGCAGTTCGTCACGGAAGGCATCCAGGAAGTTCTCGACGACTTCTCGCCGGTACGCGACTACGCCGGAAGAATGGAATTGCAATTCCTCGGCTTTTCTCTCGAAGGAAAACCCAAATACGACGTCAAGGAGTGCAAGGAGAGAGACGCGACGTACGCTCTTCCGCTCAAAGTCAAGGTGAGGCTCGTCCACAACGATACTGGCGAAGCCACCGTCGAAGACGTCTTTATGGGCGATTTCCCGCTGATGACCGAAAACGGCAGCTTTATCATCAACGGCGCGGAGAGAGTCGTCGTCAGCCAGTTGGTCAGAAGTCCCGGCGTGTACAGCGGAGTCACGATGGACAGAGCGGGCGTGCCGCGTTACGACACGACCGTCATGCCGTCCAGAGGCGCGTGGCTCGAATTCAAACAGGACGCCAACAATATCCTTTGGGTAAGCGTCGACAGGACGCGTAAGATCACCGCGACGGTGTTCATGCGTTCGCTCGGTTTCGGCACGGACGACGAGCTGATCGCGCTTTTCGGCGACGAAGAGATCCTCAAAGCCACGATGGCGAAGGATTCCATCAAGAACAGCGAAGACGCCAAGATCGAGCTGTACAAGAGGATGAAACAGGGCGAGATCCCGACCATCGACGGCATAAATCAGCTTATCAGGAATACTTTCTACGACGTGCACAAGTACGACCTCATGCGCGTCGGAAGATACAAGGTCAACAAGAAACTCTGCTTTGCGACCAGACTTGCGGGACAGGTCCTCGCGGACAACATCGTCGACGAAGAGACGGGCGAGATACTGGCTCAGACGGGCGACGTGCTCTCCGAGGAGAGAGCTTTCGAGTTGCAGAACGCGGGCGTCAACGTCGCCTACATAAAGACCAGGAGCGGCGGCAAGTTTAAGCTCATCGGCAACAACACCGTCGATCTTGCGGCGTATGTCGACTGCAATCCCAGAGATCTCGGGATCCTGGAGAAGGTCTACTATCCCTCGCTCAAAGAGCTGCTCGACCGCAAGGCGGAGGACAAGCTTTCCGACGAGGAATTCAAGAGCCTCATAAAGGCGCACAGGGACGAGCTGGTCATCAAGCACATCACGCTGGACGACATTATCGCTTCCGTCAACTACAACCTCGGACTCGTACACGGCTTCGGATCGACCGACAATATCGACCACCTCGCGAACAGAAGAGTCAAAGCTGTCGGCGAGCTGCTCCAGAACCAGTTCAGGATCGGTATGGCGCGTCTGGACAGAGTCATCAAGGAGAGAATGTCCATTACCCAGGACGGAGCCGAACACAAAGTCCAGAGCTTTATCAACATAAAGCCCGTGACCAGCGTCATCAAGGAGTTCTTCGGTTCTTCCCAGCTGTCGCAGTTCATGGACCATCACAACCCGATAGCGGAGCTTACCCACAAGAGAAAGCTCTCCGCGCTCGGCCCCGGCGGTCTCAACAGAGAACGCGCGAGCTTCGAAGTCCGCGACATCAACCATTCGCATTACGGCAGATTGTGCCCGATCGAGACCCCCGAAG
>DVKK01000065.1 GCA_018716085.1 Candidatus Ornithoclostridium excrementipullorum
GTGTCCCCACCACAGCTGACGGGAGATACACCAGTCGCGCACGTTCTCCATCCAGTTGAGGTATATCTTCGCAAAACGCGACGGGATGAACTCTATCTTCTTTTTCTTTACGGCTTCGATCGCGGGTCTTGCCAGTCCGTCCATCTTGACGAACCACTGCTTGGACACCATGGGCTCGACCGTACAGCCGCAGCGGTAGCACTCGCCCACGTTGTGTTTGTAATCCTCTATGCGGACCATATACCCGCCTTCTTGCAGGTCCGCGACTATCTTCGCTCTCGCCTCTTCGCGGGACAGTCCGCAGTACGCGCCCGCTTCTTCGTTCATCGTCCCGTCGTCGTTCATTACGCGTATGACGGGCAGAGAGTGGCGCTTGCCCACCTCGAAGTCGTTGGGGTCGTGCGCCGGCGTGATCTTAACGGCGCCGCTTCCGAAATCCTTTTCCACGTAATCGTCCGCTATCACGGGGATCTCTCTGTCCGTAAGCGGCAGTCTGAGAGTCTTGCCGACGGAGTCTTTATATCTCTCGTCGGAGGGATTGACCGCGACGGCGGTATCTCCGAGCATCGTTTCGGGTCGGGTGGTGGCTACGACTATGCTGCCGCTCCCGTCCGTGAACGGATACGCTATATGCCACAGGTGCGAAGCCTGTTCGGAATATTCGACTTCCGCGTCGGACAGCGCCGTCTTACAGGACGGACACCAGTTGATGATCCTGTCTCCGCGGTAGATTATGCCCTTTTCGTAGAGATTTACGAACACTTCGAGCACCGCCTTGGAACAGCGCTCGTCCATGGTGAACGCCTCGCGCGACCAGTCGCACGAAGAACCGAGACGACGGAGCTGCTTTTCTATCCTGCCGCCGTATTTCTCTTTCCATGCCCACGCGCGTTTCAAAAAACCTTCTCTGCCGACGTCTTTTTTGGAAAGCCCCTCTTCTTTCTTCATGTTCTCGACGACCTTGACCTCGGTCGCGATCGACGCGTGATCGGTGCCCGGCAGCCAGAGCGCGCAATACCCGCTCATACGCTTGTAACGTATGATGACGTCCTGTATCGTCTGGTCGAGCGCATGCCCCATATGCAGCTGCCCCGTTATGTTGGGCGGCGGCATCATGATGGTGAAAGGCTCTTTTTTCTTGTCTATCTTTGCGGTGAAATAGCCCTTGCTCTCCCACTCCTCGTACAATCTGCTTTCGAAATCCTGCGGATCGTAGGTCTTCTTCATATCCATAACAAAACCTCTCTTTTCTCTCCGTTTTACTTGTTTACTTGCTTGTTTCGATTTTTGCGTTTTCGGTTTTTACGCGCAAAGCAACGCGATCAGCGCTCCGACGACCAATACCGTCGCTCCGACGATCTTGACCGCCATGGGTTCGGATGCGGCGCGCAAAAATCGGTTTTTACGGTTTTCGCCGCCGACATTTCGCGCCTCTGCCTCCTCGTTTTCTTCCTCTTTCCGCGAGTCGTCCTCGGCGCCGTCTCCGCCCGACGAGGGTCGTCCTCCGTCACGCGACGAACGCGCCGAAAAAAAATCGGATATCGCTCCCGACGCCAGCACTACGGCGAGCCCTACGACCATCAGCACTATGCCGACGATAACTCCGGGATCGGTGAATCGCTCGGGACTGAATTCGAAAAACGCCGCCATCACTCGTTCCGCTCTCCGCCGTCGTGATCTTCCCCATGCGCGGATCCCGCCTCTGCGGCGCCGTCCGCGGACTGATCGTTCTTCGCCTCGGAGGGCTCGGCAAGCCCGTATTTGACTTTCAGTTCTTCGAGAGTCAACTCGCCCAAAGGTTCGCCGTTGGGGTCGAGCTCATCCAGGATCCCGCTCCTCTTATATCTCAACAGCGATTTTTCGTACTTGTAGGTATACTGCACCGCCGCGATGACCGCAAGCACAGAACCCGAGATCAGTATCACGAGATCGACGTAATAGACGGCTTCGTGCAGATCTACCAAGAACGCGAGCGTTATGCCTATAAAATTGGTGAACGCCGCAGCTTTGCCCCACTTGTTCGCCATCTGTTCGACCTGGCGTTTACTGGCGCGCATGAAGTACTTGCTCGTCACGCCGATAAATATCTCCTTGAAGATTATTATCCCGATGAACGCCCAGTGCATATTGCCTATGATGCCGAGCGTCAACATCGCGAAACATTGCAGCAGCTTGTCCGCAACGGGATCCAGAACTTTGCCGATGTCCGACACCATGTTGAAATGTCTTGCGATCCACCCGTCCGCGATATCGGTCGCGGAAGCGAATACGAACAGCCCGAACCCCGCCCAGAGATATTCTCCGCGCGACGGATCGGCATAGTAAGCGAACATCATCCACAAAAAGAACGGCAGACACAGAAGTCTGACGTATGTGAGTATGTTCGGGATAGTAAAAGCGTCTTTTTTGGAAAACTTCATGTCGTTATCTCCGAATCGTCGTATTGCACATTATAGCACAGCGCGCCGGCGTGCGCAAGCATTTATTATATGCGCGGCGGGAAAACAGATAGCGCGGGCGCGGAACGTTTCCTTTGCGTCAATTCGCACGTCTGCGAGCAGCTAATACCCACGGGTATTGACCTTGCTCGCAGTCGCGCCAATTCCCTGCAAAGTATTTCGCTCCGCGCTTCGCGCTCCTGTTTTTCCGCCGCGCT
>DVKK01000066.1 GCA_018716085.1 Candidatus Ornithoclostridium excrementipullorum
TAAAATTCTTGCGCTTGCGCAAAAATTATGTTAAGATATATGCGAACGATGATAGCATTGACTATTCGAGCGGCTGACGAAGCCGCTCGAATCATAGGAGGGTAAAATATGTCCAAGACAGCCGACGCCGTAGCGGAACTCGTGGCTCCGATCATCGATTCTCTCGGTATGGAGCTGGTCGAAGTCGACTTTTCCAAGACCAGGCAGGGCGACGCTCTGACGGTGTTCATCGACAAAGAAGGCGGGGTTTCGCTCGACGACTGCGAAGCCGTTCATAATGCGATCGACGCTCCTTTGGACGATCTCGATCCCACGGACGGAAAACCTTATACGCTCAACGTATCGTCGCCGGGACTTGACAGACCTTACAAGACTGCCCGCGATTACGAAAAGCACATAGGCACGGCGTCCGAAGTCAGTCTGTTCGCGCCTTTGGAAAAGTTGGGCAAAAAGTTCGTCGCGATACTCGAAAATTACGACGCGGAGAGCGGAGACGTTACGCTCGACGCGGCAGGAAAAAAGATAACCATCAACAAAAAAGATATAGCGCTCATAAGAGAGCATATCGAGTTCTAGGAGGACAAAATGATCAACAAAGATTTTTTTCTCGCTCTCAACCAGCTTGAAAACGAAGGTAAAATCGACAAGGCTCTGACGATAAAATCGCTCGAAGCGGCGATCGCCACGGCTTACAAAAGGGAGTTCGGAGAGGCGCGCAACATTGCCGTGCAGATAAACGAAGACCGCAATCTGATCAGGATCATCGCATACAAGACCGTGGTGGAGACGGTGGAAGATCCCGAAAGCGAGATCTCTCTCGAAGACGCGCAGGCGATCAAGTCCTCCTACAAAGTCGGAGACATAATCGGCGACGAGATCTCGCCCAAAGATTTTACCCGTATCGTCGCGCAGACCGCGAAACAGGTATTTACGCAGAGGATAACCGACGAGAACAAGCGCCGCGCTCTCGAAGACATGAGTCAGAAAGAGGGAGAGATAGTGACCGCTCTGATCAGACGTATCGACAACGGCACCGTGTATCTCGAGATCTCGGGTACGCAGATGGAGGCGGTCATGATGCCGTCCGACCAGAGCAAGAGCGAGCACTATTCCGTGGGCACCACGATAAAAGTTTACGTCAAGAGCGTGGGAGCGACCAACAGAGGCACGCGCGTCGTAGTATCCCGTTCGCATAAAGATTTCGTCAAAAGACTGTTCGAGATCGAAGTCCCCGAAGTCAAAGCGGGACTGGTCAAGATCAGAAAGATCGTCAGAGAAGCCGGATACCGCACCAAGATGGCTGTCTATTCGGACGAACCCAGCGTAGACGCAGTCGGCGCCTGCATAGGTCAGAAGGGCGTGAGGATAAACGCCGTGGTACAGGAACTGGGCGGCGAAAAGATCGATATAATAGGTTGGTGCGCCGATCAGGCACAGTTTATCGCCAGAGCGCTTTCGCCGGCACAGGTCAACATGGTCAAGATCAACGAAGACGACAAGACCGCGATCGCGATCGTGCCCGACGAAAAACTCTCTCTCGCGATCGGCAAGCAGGGACAGAACGTCAGACTCGCGGCGAAACTCACCGATTGGAAGATCGACGTCAAGCCTATGTCCGCAGCTCCCGAGCTGATCGGAGGACAGAACTGACGATGGCGAAAAGACAGCCTGTAAGGACCTGTGTGGCGTGCCGCGAAGGCAAGCCCAAGAACGAGATGCTCCGCGTAGTGAGAACTCCCGAAGGAGAGGTCTTTATCGACCGTACCGGCAAGGCGGCGGGCAGGGGCGCATATATCTGCGACCGTCCCGAGTGTTTGCGCAAGTGCGTCAAAAACAGGCTTTTCGACCGAGTGTTCAAAGAGAAACTTTCGGACGAAACATACGCGGGTCTGGGGGACGCGAATGAGCGCGGGGCCTGACGCATACATAGGCTTCGCGGTCAGAAGCGGCAACGCCCTTTTCGGGGCGGAATCGCTTTTGAGAGCGCGCAAACCCGTATACGCGGTGTTCTGCGACGCCGCGCTCGGCAAAGACGGGCGCAAGAAGCTGGCGAAGTTCGCCGAAAGGAACGAAACGGAAGTACACGAGCTTCCGCAGGGATATCTTGCGGATCTGCTCAAACGAAGCGGCGTCAAGGTGATAGGGATATGCGATCCCAACCTTGCGCAGGCGGCAGTCAAGACATTGAAGGGCGGTTCGCCGTCCGACGGAGGTAAATAGTGGAAGGAGAGAACAGAAGCGCGAAGACGAACGTGACCAAAAACATCAAGGATATCGCAGTGTTTGTTCCGAACAAACTCAGACCGTTCATGAGCGCGCTCGCTGCCAAGAAGAGCGACGTAAAAGCCGCTCTGAACAAAGTGAGCGCGATCGTCGACGCGATATACAGCAAGCAGGAGGAACAGGCGGAGAAGGAAAGGGCCGCGGCAGAAGCAGCCAAAAAGGCGAAAGAAGCGGCGGAAAAGGCCGCAAAAGCCGAAGCCGAGCCCGCGCAGGAGCCCGTAAAGGAAACGGCTCCCGAGCCCGAGATATCCGAACAGCCCGTGCAGGACGCCGCTCCCGCCGCCGACGAAAAGCCGGCGGAAAAGCCCGTGCAGGTCGAGCCCGAAAAACCCGCTCCGCAACCCGAAGAAAAACCCAGACAGTCCACTATCTACATCAATCCGGACATGAACTCGGGCGGACAGTTCAGACCCAGGCAGCAGAATACGGGAGGCGGATATCGTTCGGACCGTCCGCGCGGCGCCGACAACAGACCCAGACCTCAGCAGAACGGCCCGAGACCTTTCGGCCCCAGGACCGAGCAGGCGCAGCCCGCTCCGCAGCCTCAGTTCAACAAGGACGCCAGGAAAAAGGCGAAGCCTCAGAGCGGCGGCAGGGACGATTCCAAGAAAGGACTTTCCAAACGCGACCTGTTCAAGAAAGGCTACGTCTATGACAGCACCAGGGAGGACGAGGACGCCGGCAGCTACAGGCATCTGAAAGCGAAGCGGACGAGAAGGGAATCTTCTTCGCCTCAGCCTATCGTGATCGAGCACGCGGTCATCAATACCGATCCCGTCGCGATCAAAGTGCTTGCCGAAAAGATAGGCAAACCCGCCGCGGAGATAGTCAAAAAACTGTTCGATATGGGAGAGATGGCGACCATCAACGGAAGCATTTCTTTCGAAACAGCGGAGTTCGTAGCGCTCGACTTCGGCGTAACGCTGGAACTCAAGCTCGATACGACCGCGGAAGACAAGCTCAAGGAGATATCCGAGATCGGCGACAGCGTAGAGGCCGTCAAAAGACCGCCCATCGTCACGATCATGGGACACGTCGACCACGGTAAGACTTCGCTGTTGGACTATATACGCAAGACCAACGTCGCCAGAGGCGAAGCGGGCGGCATAACTCAGCATATCGGCGCGTATTCGATCGAGGTCAACGGAGAAAAGATAACCTTCCTCGACACGCCGGGACACGAGGCGTTCACCGCGATGCGCCGCCGCGGCGCGATGGTGACCGATATCGCGGTCATCGTGGTGGCGGCGGACGACGGTATAATGCCGCAGACTATAGAGGCGATCAATCACGCGAAAGAGGCGGGAGTATCGATCATGATAGCCGCCAACAAAATAGACAAGCCGCACGCCGATCTCGAACGCGTCAAGCAGCAGCTTGCGCAGCACGACGTGCTTGTCGAAGAATGGGGCGGCGACGTCATGCTCTGTCCCGTCAGCGCAAAGACGGGCGAGGGAGTCAAGGAGCTTCTCGAAAGCATACTGTTGCTTGCCGACGTGCTCGATCTGAAAGCGCCCGTGGACTGTCCCGCTCAGGGGTCCGTCATAGAGGCGAGGCTCGACAGAGGTCTTGGGCCCGTGGCGACCGTACTCGTGCAGAGCGGCACGCTCCACGTATCCGACTATGCGGTAGCCGGTACCGCTATCGGCAAGATCAGAGCCATGACCGACAGCTCCGGCAAGCGAGTCAAGGAAGCCTGTCCTGCTTTCGCGGTCCAGGTCCAGGGTTTTGCGGAAGTGCCCAAGGCGGGAGACAAATTCGTCGTCGTCAAGGACGAGAAACTCGCCAAAGAAGTCGCCGCGGAGCGCGAAGCCAAAGAGCGTATCGAGATGCAGAACCGCATATCCTCCGCAAAGACTCTCGACGAGATGTTCAAGAACGCGGAGGAAGGCGAAACGAAATCGCTTGCGGTCATCATCAAGGCGGACGTGCAGGGTTCGGCGGAAGCGGTCAAGCAGTCGCTGCTCGAAGTGTCCGACAAGATGAAAGACGACAACGTCAAACTTACCGTCATCCACGCGGGAGTCGGCGCGATCAACGAAGGCGACGTCAACCTCGCTTATACCGCAAAGGCGGTCATCGTCGGATTCAACGTCAAGGCGGAGCCCAAGGCAAAACTTCTCGCGGATCGCAGTGCGGTCGAGATCAGAAATTACCGCGTAATCTACGACGCGATAGAGGACTTCACGAAGGCGCTCAAAGGTATGCTCGAACCCGTCTACAAGGAAGAGCTGCTCGGTCACGCCGAAGTCAGAGCGACGTTCCGCATCAGCGGCGTAGGCATGATAGCGGGAAGTTACGTCACCGACGGCAAGGTCGTGAGAGGCTGCAAGGCAAGGCTCGTACGCGACAACATCATAGTCTACGAAGGCTCGGTTTCTTCGCTCAAACGCGAGAAAAACGACGCCAAAGAAGTCGCTTTCGGCTACGAATGCGGTATAGGACTGTCCGATTATTCCGACGTGAAGGTCGGCGATATCATCGAGGCGTTCGAACTCGTGCAGGTGAATAAGGAATGAGCAGGATCGAAAGGATCAATTCCGAACTCAAAAAACAGCTCAACGTGATCTTTGCGGAAGGCGGTTTCAGAGATCCGCGTATCAAAGGGATGCTGACCGCGATGGAGGTCAGCGTCGATACGGACCTCACTCTCGCAAAGGTTTACGTGAGCGTCTACGGCGCCAAAGGCGAGGAAAAGCAGGTGCTCGAAGGACTGGACGCGGCGCAGGGATATATCCGTTCGCGCTTGAAGGACATGATAAAATTGCGCGCGCTTCCGAAATTCCGTTTCGTACTCGACACTTCGATCGATTACGGAATGAAAATGGACAAATTCCTGTCCTCGCTGAACCCCGATGGCTCCGATCGTTGAATCGTATATAGACGCGGCTAAGATACGCGCGTTTTGGTCCGCTGTGTCCAAAGCGCGTACAGTCGCGCTGTTCAGTCACGTAAATCCCGACGGCGACGCCTGCGGCAGCGCTCTCGCACTGTCGGCGGTACTTCGCAAACTCGGCAAACAGACTTATCTCTATTGTCCGAGCGAGGTCGGAGGCAAACTGACTTTTCTCGACGGATACGAAGACTACGCCGCCGAAAAGCCTTCTTCCTGCGATCTCGGCATTGCCGTCGATTGCGCGGACGAAGGAAGGATGGGAGAGTGCGCTTTCGCTTTCGGCAGATGCAGATATAAGATAGTCGTCGACCATCACAAGACGTCGTCGAACAATGCCGATCTGTCCATCGTGCGCCCCAAAGCTTGCGCTTCGGCGGAACTCATATTCATGCTGATCGACGGCGAAAAGCGCGATCTTATCGACAAGACCGTGGCAAAGCTGTTGTTCTGCGCTTTGGTCACGGACAGCGGCGGATTTTCTTTCTCGTCGGTTACGCCGACGACGTACGCTATCGGCGCAAGACTTTTGTCGTACGGCATAGAAGCTCACAGGATATTCGAACATTTTCTCAAATCCACGACGCCCGCCGTGTTCAGACTGCGCAACCGCGTTCTCTCCCGCGCCGAATTTTTCGAGGAAGGAAAGATAGGCGTGGTCACGTTTTTCGCAGACGATTTTGCCGCTACCGGAACGACCGAGCGTGACACCGAAGGGATAGTCAATGCGGTGCGCGACGTGGACGGAGTGAAGATAGCGATAGCCATGACCGAAACGGGCGACGGCAGACAGTTCAAGGTAAGCCTTCGCACGGACGATACTGTAGATGCCGCATATATCGCGTCCGTTTTCGACGGCGGCGGACATTTCAACGCCGCGGGATGTCGCATCGGCGGCTACTACGAAGACGTAAAAGACCGCCTGCTCAAAGCGTGCAGGGATTGGCTGTGATACCGCAGACGAAGATCGACGCTCTCGTTGCGATCGACAAACCGAAAGGGCTGACTTCGTCGGACGTGGTCGTTCGATGCAGGGGAGCGCTGTCGAGAGCTACGGGAATAAAGCAGAAGTGCGGGCACATGGGCACCCTCGATCCGATCGCGGACGGCGTGCTCGTTCTCGGTTTCGGTAGAGCCGCAAGGCTGTTCGACGTCATGCAGCACAAGACCAAGGAATACCGCGCGCGTCTGGAATTCGGACGGGAGACGGATACTCTCGATTCGGAAGGAAAGGTCGTCGCAACGACGGAGGTTTTACCGACCGAAGAGGCGATAAAAAACGCGCTTCGCGCTTTTACGGGTACGATAACGCAGATACCGCCCAAATACAGCGCTCTCAACGTCAACGGCGTACGGGCTTACGACCTCGCGCGCAAGGGCAAAGACTTCGAGATACCGCAAAGAAGCGTTACGGTCTATTCTCTGACTGCGGACGGATTCGAATATACTCGGAACGGGACCGTCGGCGCTCTCACGCTCGATACCGTATGCGGATCGGGCACTTACATACGCAGTCTGTGCAGAGATATCGCGGCGTCGGTCGGATCTCTCGGATGTATGACCGAGCTCAGACGCACGCGGTGCGGCTTTTTCGGCGAAACGGACAGCATACCTCTCGAGAGCTTTCTCTCCGATCCGTTGTCGGGACTCGTGCCTGTCGAATACGCGCTGCGGAAGCTTCTTCCGTGCGTGGATACGGACGATAAAACGACGTTTATGCTCAAAAACGGCAGGATTTGCGATATCGGTTCGGACGATAAGATATGCGCAGTCTTCAATAACGGCAGCGCGGTCGGAATAGCCGAAGGTACCCGAGGAAAATACAAGCTTACGACAAGGCTTTGCGAATGATATGGAAAATATATACGGTTGCGGGATATCCGAATACGACGCGGCGGACGGAGAAGGACTGACTCTCTGTCTGGGATTTTTCGACTGCGTGCACAACGGACATAAGCGAGTGATCGACGCCGCCGCCGAGCTTGCGGCAAAGACGGGTACCCGCCTCGCGGCGTTTACTTTCAGAGGCGATCCTCACGCGTCTCTCGGCAAAGACCGCAAGGAGATATATACGTTCCGCGAACGCGCGCTGAGAATGTCGCAGCTCGGGATCGACAGACTTTTGTATGCCCGCCCGTCGGAAAGCTTTTTCGTAACGGGCGCGAAAGAATTTCTGGACAGGCTGTTCGGCGCGCACGATATACGCGCCGTCGCGGCGGGCAGCGATTACACTTTCGGTTCGGCGGCGACGGGCAACGCCGCGTTTCTGACGGAATATTGCGGCGCGCGCGGCGTAAAGTGCGCGATCTGCGATATGCTGGAAGATACTCCCGGCAAAAAAATCGCGTCGAGGGTCATCGAAAAGCTCGTCGAGCAAGGCGACGTGGAGAAGATAAACTCTTATCTGCCTATGCCTTATCTGATAGAGGGCGAAGTCGTGCACGGTCGCGGCGAGGGCGCCAAATTCGGTTGTCCGACTGCCAATATCCTGCTTCCCGACGATAAACTGCCGCTCGGACAGGGCGTATACGCGACCCGTGTGACCGTAGACGGAAACGGATTTCCTTCCGTCACGAACGTAGGCGAACATCCTACTTTTTCTGACCGTTCGTTTACGGTGGAGAGCCATCTCATCGGTTGGAGCGGAGATCTGTACGGCAAACGGATAGCCGTGGAGTTCGTTTCGCGCCTGCGCGAAATAAGAGCTTTTTCTTCCGCCGCGGAATTGAAAGCGCAGATAGATTCCGACATAGACGCAGTATTGGGTATAAGAGGTATATCATGATAAAATTCGGACCGAGCGGGACTTGCTCGCAATTTGCCGCAAACGGATTCACGGCGACGGTACAGGCGGCACCGTGGCTTAAAAGTCTGGGACTTGACTGCTTCGAATATTCGTTCGGCAGAGGTGTGCGCGTCGGCGCGGAAACTGCCGAAAAGATCGGCGCCGTTTTCGCCGAAAACGGTATCGAGATGTCGGCTCACGCGCCGTATTTCATTAATCTCGCGACCGTAGACGAGCAAAAGGCTGCCAACAATCACGAGTATATCCTGTCGTCGCTCAAGGTACTGCGCGCTTTCGGAGGCAAACGCTGCGTATTCCACCCGGGATCGCCTCTGCAACTGCCGCGCCGCGAAGCGATGGACGTATTGCTGCGCAGACTGGACGCGCTCATGGAAGACGTACTTTCGGCAGGATACGGGGATCTTTGGCTGTGTCCCGAAACCATGGGCAAAAAGGCGCAGCTCGGCGATCTCGCCGAGATAGTCGAGATATGCAAACGCTACGATATGCTCATTCCGTGCATAGACTTCGGGCATCTGAACGCCAGAGATACGGGAGCGATAAAGGGCTATGACGATTACCGCAGGATAATCGACACCGTGGCGGACGGTTTGGGAGATTTCAAGACCGTCAATATGCATATCCATTTCAGTAAGATACAATATACGGAAAAGGGCGAATTGAGGCACCTCACTTTCGAAGATACCGTTTTCGGCCCCGACTTCGAGCCGCTCCTTCGCGCAATAAAGGACTGCGGATTGCAGCCGTACATAGCGTGCGAATCCGCGGGAACGCAGACGATGGACGCCTTAGCGATGAAAAAATATTATCTGTCGCTCGAATAAAGCCGCCCCTCGGGCTTGCGTACGTTCGATATTGTAGACAACGGCGGCGATTTGTGGTACAATTTTGATATGAATAACGTGAGATCCGTACCGAATGAAAATAACGACGACGGGATCATCATAAGTTCGGCGTCCAACGTGTTTTATCTGTGCGGATACGACTGCGGCGGAGACGGCACGATAGTTTCGTCAAACGGCAAAACGGTCCTGTTCACCGACAGGCGTTATACCGAAGAGGCCGCGAGACGCGTAAACGCGGAAGTAGAGGTAAGAGACGGCGGATTGCCCGAAATAGCGGCGTTTTTCCGCGAAAACGGCGCGAAGAGGATATCCTTCGAAGCGGAAGCGGTTTCCTGCGCCGAATATACGCGACTGAAAGACGCAATATCGGGCGTCGAGCTCGTACCTACGGTCGGCGCCGTTGAAAAGCTGCGTGCGGTGAAGTCGTCGCGCGAGCTTTCCCGGATCGCGGACGCGCAGAAGATAACCGACAAAGTGTTCGAGGAGATCCTTCCTTTGATCAAAGAAGGGATAACGGAATACGAACTCGCGGCAAAACTCGAATACGCGATAAGATCGAAAGGGGCTGAGCTTGCGTTCGACAGCATCGTCGCTTTCGGCACCAACGGCAGTTCGCCTCATGCGCACAGGAGCGCCGCAGTCCTGAAAAAGGGCGATCTCGTGACTATGGACTTCGGAGCGAAACTCGACGGATATTGTTCGGACATGACGCGCACCGTCGCCTGCGGATACGTCAACGACGCACAGAGAAGCGCTTACGGCGCCGTACTCGAAGCGAATACGCTGTGCGTGGCCAAGATCCGTGCGGGAATGACCTGCCGCGAAGCGGACTCGCTCGCTCGCGAACGGCTCAAAATACACGGACTGGACGGATATTTCGTCCATTCGCTCGGTCACGGCGTAGGGATAGACATACATGAAGCGCCCTATCTGTCGCAAAGGTCGGACGAAGTGCTGACCGAGGGCAACGTGGTCACCGTCGAACCCGGAGTGTATCTCGAAGGTCTTTTCGGGATAAGGATCGAGGATATGGTGGTCGTAAAGGACGGCTGCTGTATCGATCTGACGGGATCGGACAAAGATCTTATAATATTGTGAAACTGCGGGTTTGACCCGAAACATACAGCATACGGAGGTTTTTTATGGCTGATTTTATTATGGCCGGAGATTTCAGAAAGGGCATCACTTTCGTCATGGACGGCAACAAAGTCATGACGATCGTTGATTTTCTTCACGTCAAACCCGGCAAGGGCGCGGCGTTCGTAAGAACGAAGCTGCGCAACGTCATCACCGGCGGCGTCATCGAAATGACTTTCAACCCGACCGAAAAGTTCCCGACCGCTCACATCGAGCGCAAACCGATGACCTATTCGTATAACGACGGCGATCTGTACTACTTTATGGATCAAGAGACGTACGACATGATACCGCTCAATAAAGACGCGGTAGAAGAGGCTCTTCAGTTCGTGCCCGAAAACGGCGAAGTTACCGTTTCTTTCTACAACGGAAGCCCGTTCTCGGTCGAAGCTCCCAATTTCGTAGAGCTCAAGATAACGCACAGCGAACCCGGCGTAAAGGGCAACACCACTCAGGGCGCGACCAAACCCGCGACGCTTGAAACGGGCTATACGCTGCAAGTGCCGTTGTTCGTAAACGAGGGCGACACCATCAGAGTGGACACGCGCACAGGCACGTATATGTCCAGAGTCTGACGTAAACGTAATAATATACGCACGCAAGCACCGCGCCGTCAGGCGCGGTTTTTTTATCGGGATCGATACTCGCGGCGACGCAGGACGGCGGACGCTTTATCCGAAAAACGGGCGATAGCTCAATACTGTCCGACAGCCGTCTGTCAAATTACAAAGAGGGGAAGGCAAACCGTAAAGCGGAACAAGGATACCGCCGCTTGCTCGAATGTATTGCACGGATCTTACGTTTGCGGAAAAGCGATAAGACGGCGCGTTTTTCGGTCATATCGATACAGAGGAGGCGCCGCAAAATAAACGGTGCGTATTTTTCCGTATTCGGTATTCGGGCAGTGCGCGCTCGGAGCGGTTTACTTCGGCAACAAGCGCAGACAGCGCGAGCGAGGTCTTATACGCACGGATGCTTCCGTGCTTATAGAACGGAGCGGAGAGGGAAGTCGGGGCGTCGTTCGAATCGTTCCGAAGCGCTCACGATATGATACGGAGTATCGATGGCAGAATGTGAAGAGCCCGTATATCGGTGACGATGTTTCGGCAAAAGGACGATCGCGCACTGCTTTTTTAGCGACGTTTATGCGCCGTTTGCATTTTAGCTTTGACAATACTTGCAAACTTTACATTTTTACATTTTTGTACAAATCGGCTTATTTTGTCCGAAAATTAGTCGAATTATTCTGTTTTTCGCGTTAATTTGTAATTATTTTCTTTGAAATCGTTAAATATTTAACCTTATTTTGAAAAGTTCGGTAAATGTCGGTACGCTTTTTTAGTCTATCATCGGTGCTTGTCCGCATAAACTGTAACAGCCTCGGGGACAAGCTCCGAAGCGTCGGGAGATATCTTGATGGAGAAATACGCTTTGCTGATGCCGCCCGATCTCGCCGCCGAAGTTACGGGGCTGGACGGAGTGACGGAGATACGGTTGCGAGTGGGCCGTCCCATGTCGGTCGCGGTGTTCGGCGCTTACCGTCATATCGGCAGAGCCGTTACCTCCGCGGATATAGACCGCGTACTGGCGCTCGCTACGGATCATTCCGTCTACGCTTCGGACGCCACGCTCGCGCAGGGGTACCTCACGTGCGACGGCGGGATAAGAATAGGGGTATGCGGCGAGTGCGTATACAAAAACGGCAGACTTGCCGCATACAGGAAGATATCTTCGCTGTGTATGCGGGTGCCGCACGAGGTCGAGTTTTCGGACGCAAGACTGGAAAGTCTGCTCGGCGATTTCGGAAATACGCTGATAGTCTCTCCGCCGGGAAGAGGTAAGACCACTTTGCTGAGATATATGATAAAGCGGATGTCCGAAAAGGGGCGCAACGTATTGGTGATCGACGAGCGGAACGAGCTTTCCGCGAGCGTGGACGGTATCGCCACCGCAGATCTGGGGCCGAACACGGACATAGTGTTGTACGCCGGCAAAACGGCAGGATATGCCGAAGCGGTAAGGGCGATGAGACCCGATCTGATAGCTACGGACGAACTGTTCGGCAAGGAGGAGGTAGCCTGCATCGCGGACGCCGTTCGCTGCGGCGTCGGGGTAATGGCGACCGTACACGCGGACAGCGCGGTGAAAGTGCTGGAAAACGAGATATACGGAGCATTGGGCAGGGTAATGCGGTATTACGTCCTGTTGGAGGGGCTCGGAAGGATAGCGATGATATACGATAAGGAGCGCGAAAATTGTATTCGCTGATAGCGGGAGCCGTACTGTTTTTCTGCTGCGCCTACGCGGGCTTCGGGATATCGGATTATTACAAGCGCCGATATCTGCTGTTCCACGCGCTATGCGGATATGTTGAAGCGCTGGAAAGCGGAGTGAGCTATGTGCAGCTGACCGTACCCGAAATAACCGAATCGTACGGAGAGGGGAAAAAAGGGGATTTTGCCAGGATGCTCGCAAGGTTTTCCGCGTCGATGAAAGACGGCTCGGAGATGAGCTGCAAAACGCTGCTGCTTACGGCTTACGAACAAAATCTGCTTGCGAAATTTTTCGATTCGCTCGGAAAATACGATTACGATTCACAGCTTGCCGAACTGAAACGCTACGGGGCGATCTTCGGGCCTCTTCTCGAAAGCTCCCGCAAGCAGTACGAAAGCGTGGGAAAATTGGCGGCAAAGATGGGCGTGCTGACAGGCATAGCCGTAATGTTGGCGCTTGCGTGACGGAGGAAAAATGGGCGTAGACATAATATTCAAAATAGCAGGCGTAGGGCTGCTGACGGCGATCGTCAACGTCGTTCTTAAAAAAAGCGACAAAGACGAACTCGCGACGTTCGTCACCCTTGCGGGACTGGCGATCGTACTCATAATGGTGCTTGACCTCCTGGGCGGGCTGTTCGACAATATCAAGTCGATACTGGACCTTTACTGATGGAGCTGTTCAAGGTCATCGGCGTCGGGTTGGTGGGAGTATGCGCGACGCTGTTGCTGAAAAATACGGACAACCGTTATGCGATACTCGCCGGTATTGCGACGGGCGCGGTGATACTGATCGTCGCGCTCAATTCTCTCAGCGGCGTGATCGTACAGCTTCACGCGCTCGTGGACAAGACGGGCGTGGATTCCGAACTGTTTGCGGCCCTGTTGAAAATAGTCGGGATAGGATACGTGACCGAATATACGGCGAGCGTATGCGCCGACGCGGACTGCGCGTCTATCGGACGAAAAGTGGCGTTTGCGGGAAAGATCGCGATCTTCCTGCTTGCGCTGCCCATCGTAAAAGCCTTGCTCGACATAGTAGCGCAGTTGGTATGACGGAGGAAAAATGACAAAAAAACGCTTACCGATAATACTCGCCGCGGCGATAGTGACGATCGCGTCGCTGTTTGCGTTCTCTCCGGCATGCGCCGCCGAAGAGAGTGTGGAAGATCGGCTCGACGAAGAGGTGAGGGACAAGCTGGACGATCTCGATTATTCCGCTTTGGAGCAATGGTTCGACTCTCTGGACGAAGAATACAGACAAAGCCTGGGCGGAGATTTCGAAAGCGCCGTCAACGCTCTTCTTGCCGGAGAATACGGAGGGGATATATCGGACTTCTTTTCGTTGCTGCTCGACTCCGTCGCGGGAGTCGTGACCGGAGTCCTGCCTTCGCTGGTAACCATTTTCGCGGTCGCGATACTGTACTCGATCGTATCCGGGATGTCGTCGTCGTTCCTCAAAAAACAGACCGTGGATCTGATAGGCTTCGTATGTTATGCGGCGATGGTGGCGGTGGCGCTCGCACGGGTGGTCGCCGTGGTCAAAACAGGTACCGAAACGATAAATTCGCTCGCTTCGCTGATGAACGCGGCTTTTCCCGTCATGCTTACGTTGCTGACTGCGCTGGGCGGAGTATCGGCGACCGCCGCATACAGTCCCATGATGGCTTTTCTGTCGGGCGGAGTGGCTGCCGCGATAACCGGCGTCGTCATTCCGCTGTTCATTGCCGCGACCGCGCTCGGAGTCGTCGGACACCTGTCGTCGGGCGTCAGGCTCGGCAGATTGCAGGGGTTTTTTACGTCGGCGGCAAAGACGATACTGGCGGCGCTTTTCGGGCTGTTCGTCACGGTGCTTACGGTCAAGGGACTGAGCGGATCTCTTGCCGACGGGATATCGTTGAAGACCGCGAAATTCGCCGTACAAAGCTATATACCGCTGCTCGGAGGGTATCTGTCCGATGGTTTCGACGTGGTCCTTGCGTCGGTCGTGCTGATAAAGAATTCCGCAGGGGCGGTGATCGCCATGATGACGGTCGCGGCGATAGCGATCCCCGTCATAGAGATCGCAGTCACTTCGCTCGGTTTCAAATTGGTCGGAGGATTGATCGAGCCGTTTTCCGACGGAAGATTCGGCGGAATGCTGAGCTCGCTGTCCAAAAATATGTCGCTCATAGCCGAAGCCGTGATCGGCGTCGGAGTCGCTTTCATCATAACGGTGATGCTTATCGTAGCGAGCTGCAATTCGGGGGTGGTCTGATGAGCGCGTGGATACTGTCGGTCGCAGGCATAGTCACGGCAGGGGTGTTGATAGACATCCTTCTTCCGGAAGGCGACAGCTCGAAGTATGTTAAAGGGGTTTTTGCTCTTATAGTCGTTCTCGTGATAGTGACCCCCGCGGTCAGACTGTTTTCGGGCGGAGATCTCGATCTCGGTTTCGATACCGACGCGCCCGCCTATTCCGCGGACGATTCATTCGTGGACGGAGTGAATTCGGACCGCGCTTCGGCGGACGAGGAGAAAATAGAGCGCTCGCTTGCCGCCGCGGGCTACGAGGATTGCAGCGTGAATATATTTGCCGCCGCGTCCGACGTATACTCGGCAGAGCGTGTGAACGTCAACGTAAGCGCGTGCGACGCATATTCGGCGGAAGACGACGACGAGATAAAAGAAATAATAAAAAAATGCGTAAATTGTTCGGAGGTCAGGATATATGGATGACAACAAAGACAAACAGGACGTTACCAAAAAGGCTGGGATACTCGCCAAGCTGAAAAGTATCAAACATCTGAATCTTATCGTTGCGCTCGCGGCGGCGGCGGTTTGCGTTCTGGTCTATTTTACGTTTTTTGCGGGCGGCGGGGACGAGGCTTCGGCAGACTCGTCCGAGGATCTCGAGAACAAGATAGCCTCTGTGTTGTCGAGGATCGAAGGCGTGGGGGATTGCGAAGTGGTGATCACATACGACGGAGAAGGCGAAAAAGAGATAGCCTACGAAGAAGAGAGCGAGAGCAATATCACCACCGACAGCGACGGGAGCGGCGACAGGACGGTAGAAAATTCCGCTTCGTCGTCAAAGCCCGTGATAGTTACGATCGACGGACAGCAGCAGGTACTTGTGATATCCGAGTCGCCCGCGCCCGTAAAAGGCGTGGTCGTGGTAGCGAAAGGCGGCGACGACATTTATGTCAAACTCAAGATCATAGACGCCGTATGCGCCCTTTTGGACGTGGAGGGGCTGAACGTCAAAGTTTTCGGGATGAAATGACCCGCAATAAGTCGGATAAAGTCTGTTTTTGCAAAAGCGCACTCTTGCGGGAATATCGGCGGAGGACCGCAATATACATAGAGTAGGCAGCCGAAAAAACTGCTATGCAAAATATATATATTTACATCCATGGAGGTAATTTATGGCAGAGCAAACAGTCAAAGTCAGAAAGAGTCTTTCTGCAAACGCCAAAAAGGTGATCGTACTGTGCAGTATGGTCGCGCTTTTGGTCCTCACGGGCGTTCTGAACTTCGTCCTCAACGGCGATCTTCTGAGCAACGACGATCAGACTCCGGTAGACGGGGGAGCGGTGACGACCTTCTTCTCCAATTACAGAACGGACAGAGAGACCGCGAGAGCCGAAGAGATGTCCTACCTCGACGCGATAATCTCTTCCGAGGATTCCAGCGCCGAAGCCAAGGCGACCGCCGAAGAGATGAAGCAGGAACTCCTCGCCAACATCGAGACCGAACTCGTTATCGAAAACCTCATCAAAGCCAAGGGGTTTGAAGACGCGATCGTCACGATGAGCACCGACAACGTCAACGTTATCATTCAGAAAGCCGAACTCGAATCGACCGAAGTCGCCCAGATACTCGGGATAATCCTCGAAGAGACCGATTATACCGCAAGCGACGTCGTAGTCGTACCTTATGAGGCTTAAGCGCTTGTCAAAGACCTCCGGATATGTTATCATATAGGCGTATCCGGAGGTAACATATGTCCTTTGTAAACAACAGGAACGAACAGGCGGACGAGACCTATACCAGCATAATCGCATCGGTCGCAACGAGCGCGGCGATGCAGGTCAAAGGCGTGGCGTCGGTGACGTACGATCCGGGGCTCGGAGCGAAAGGTCTGTCCGTTTCCAGGAAAAAGAAAGCGGGCGCCGTAACGGTGGAGCTTTATAAGGACAAGACCGCGCTCATCGACATTTCCGTCAACGTTCACTACGGTTTCGTCATTCCGGAAGTCGTTGCGCAGATGCAGGAAAAGATAAAGAACGAAGTGGAAAAAGCGACGTTTTACAAGGTCAAAGCGGTCAACGTGATCGTGGCGGGCGTCGTCTTTGCGGATTGAACGCGTTTTACGCGTTCGATTTCGCTTTTTCGGAAATACTTAAAGGTAAACGGTAATAAATGAGCAGAAGAACGGCGAGAGATTACGCCTACAAATTGATCTTTCAATCTTTGTTTCACGCAACCGACGACGCGGACGAGTCCGAAGCGGCGTCGATGTATGCCGATCCGTCTTTGTCCGACGAAGACAAAGCGTATATGCGCGACGTGGTCGGGGGAGTTTCCGCCCACGAAGAAGAACTCAAAGCGGTCATCGTCCGCAATCTTCACAATTTCACGTACGAACGTATTTTCAAGCCCGATCTCGCGGCGCTGCTGCTTGCCTGCTACGAGATAAAATACACGTCCATACCCGCGGCGGTCTCCATAAGCGAAGTCGTCGATCTGGTCAAGACGTACAGTTCGCCTACGAGCGGCAAATTCGTCAACGGCGTTCTTGCGGGCGTTTACAAGGAAACGGAGGACAGACAATAATGTTGATATACGGCAAAGAAGTTTCGGCAAATACGCGCGCCGCGCTTGCGGAAGACGTAAAAGGTTTCGTCGGAAAGTACGGCAGAAAGCCTTGTCTTGCGGTCATCATCGTGGGCGAGGATCCCGCCTCTCAGACCTATGTCCGCAACAAGATCAAAGGCTGCGCCGAAGTAGGTATGGCGTCTTTGTCGTACGAATACGGAGCCGATACGCCGCAGAGCGAAATAGCCGCAAAGCTGAAAGAACTCGCCGCCGATCCCTGTGTGGACGGGATACTGGTCCAGCTGCCGCTTCCCGCCGGATTCGACGAAAAGTATCTTCTGTCGCTGATCCCCGACGCTAAGGACGTAGACGGGTTCAGCCCGACAAACATGGGCCTGTTGGCGATGAATGCTCCGAGGACTATATCCTGCACGCCGTTCGGTGTCATGAAGCTTCTGGCAAGTACCGGACAGCCTCTTGCGGGCAAACGCGCCGTAGTTATCGGCAGAAGCAACACGGTAGGCAAACCGATGGCGATGCTTTTGCTCAACGCCGACTGCACCGTTACGGTATGCCACAGCAAGACCGAAAACCTCGCCGCGATAGCGCGCGAGGCGGATATCCTCGTTGCGGCGATAGGCAAACCCAAATTCGTGACGGCGGACATGGTCAAAGAAGGCGCGACCGTAATAGACGTCGGCATCAACCGCGTAGACGGCAAGCTTGTCGGAGACGTCGATTTCGAGAACGTGAAAGACAAGGCGGCATATATCACGCCCGTCCCGGGAGGCGTAGGACCGATGACCATAACGATGCTGCTGTGCAATACGCTGCAGGCGGCAGAGAATGCCGAAGAGTCCGCAAAAGCCTGATATTCGGGCAAATCTCCGATCATGGAAGAAAAATTCATCAGCGTGACCGTGCTCAACTCTTATATCGGCGACATTTTCGTCGCGGAAGAGATGTTGCACGGCATTTCCGTATGCGGAGAAGTCAGCGGGCTCAGCACGCGCGGCGGACACGCTTATTTTACGCTGAAAGACGAAAACGCGCAGATACAATGCTGCTGCTTCCGATACGCCAAGACGTATCTGCCTCGCGACGGCGAAACCGTTCTGGCAAAGGGCAGCGTAGGCTATTATGCAAAGGGAGGCAGACTTTCTTTCAATATAGACGCCATCCGTCCGATCGGCGAGGGACTTGCGGCTCTGCGGCTGGCTCAGCTTAGACAGAGGCTTGCCGAAGAGGGATATTTCGACGAATCCCGCAAAAAGCCGATACCCGCGTACTGCGGCAGGGTCTGCGTGCTGACTTCGGCTTCGGGAGCGGTGATAAGAGATATCGTCACAACGGTACGGCGCAAGAACGAGGTGATAGATATCGTTTTGCGCGACGTGCCCGTACAGGGCGCCGCCTGTGCGGACGCCATAGTGAAAGAGCTGTCGCTTGTCGACAAGCTCGGTTACGACGCGATAATCATCGCAAGAGGAGGGGGCTCGGCGGAAGACCTCATGCCTTTCAACGAAGAAAAGATAGTCAAAGCCGTGTATGCCGCAAATACTCCGGTGATATCCGCGGTCGGGCACGAAACGGATTACACTCTGTGCGATCTCGCGGCGGACGTCAGGGCGGCAACGCCCACCGCGGCGGCGCAGCTCATCGCTTACGACGTAAAGGAACTGTTGGGCGAACTGGATAAAAAGACGATCCGTATGTACGGCTTACTCGGGGAGAGGACTGACAGATACAGACTTCGTTTTGAGAATACGACCAACAAACTTTTAAGCGCGATAAGGCTGAATTATTACAATTTAACGAAAAAATTAGAACTATCAAGCCATAAAATGGCTATATCTGTTCAAAACAGGATAAAAGACGGCGAGAATGCCGTGAGCGGAGTTTTGACGCGTCTTTCGGACGTCAACCCCGCCAACATACTTGCGAAAGGATATTTTACGGCGACAAAGGACGGCGGACGCATACCGGGGATATCGGCTCTCTCGGCGGGAGATAGGATAACCCTTACGGGCGGCGACGGCAGCGCCGACGCGGAGATAAAGGAGGTAAGAAAAGCATGAGCGACAAATTCGATCTCGAAAAGGCTTTGAATAAGCTCGATTCCATAGTGGCGAAGCTCGAAAGCAAAGACGTTTCGCTCGACGAAAGCGTGCAGCTCTTCGATGAGGGCGTGAAGCTCGCAAAACAGTGCGCCGACAAGCTCACGCAGATAAAGGGCAGCGTAAACAAGCTGAAAGGCGAACTCGAATCGCTCTCGTTCGAAAAATTCGACGCCGACGCGGAATGAAAGAATTTCTCAGACGCTGTTCCGAATACTTCGAGCCCGAACTTGCCGCCGTTCTTGACGGATGCGGCGCGCCAGAGCCGTTGCTTTCGGCGATGAAATACGCCGCTCTCGGCGGAGGTAAGAGACTTCGTCCCGCGCTTTGTTTTCTCGGCGCGGAATTTGCCGGAGGTCGTGCCGAAGACGTCGTCCCGTTTGCGGTCGCGATCGAGTCGATACACTGTTATTCGCTCGTCCACGACGATCTTCCCGCGATGGACGACGATACTTTGAGGAGGGGCAAACCGACCGTACACGTGGCTTACGGAGAAGGTATGGCGGTGTTGTGCGGAGACGCGCTGCTCAATCTCGCCTACGAAACGCTGTTTGCCGCCGCGAATACTCCCGAGCGCGTTACCGCCGCGGGGATCATAGCAAAATGCGCCGGAGTGAAAGGCATGGTCGGAGGACAGTGCCTCGACCTCGGATCCGACGCGCGCGACGCAGACGGACTTCTTCGCGTATATTACGGAAAAACTTCGGCTCTGCTAAAAGCCGCTTTGACCTCGGGCGCCGCCGCTTGCGGCGCTTCGGCGGCCGAACTCGACGATCTTGCCGCTTACGCCGAAAACCTTGGCGCAGCCTTCCAGATAAAGGACGATATACTCGACGTCACGTCAACGACCGAAGTGCTCGGCAAAGACATAAACAGCGATACGGACAACGGCAAAGTCACTTTCGTCACGCTCTTCGGCGTCGACGGAGCGGAAGCAGAAGCCGAACGGTACGGAAGGGCGGCATTATCCGCGATTTCGGGATACGGAAACAGAAGCGCGAAACTGACCGCGCTCTGCGAATATTTGGCGGGCAGGAAATACTGATCCCCGCATAATTCTATCGGAGCGACGCCCGCAATAAAATATAAGGTGAAACGCTCCGATAAGAACACAGACCGCGGAGAAAAAGCTTTTTTCGGCGGTAAAAACCTCGTTTGGTCGATAAAGATCACGGCGGTAACGCTCGTATTGTCGGGTGCGGCGAGTCTTCTTTCGCAGACCGCAGTCGCCGCAAGCGACATCCTGATAGCGGTAATGTTGTTGATTTTTATGATATTAACGAGTATAATTTTCGATGGGATAGGAGTGAGCGTCGCCTCCTGCTCGCGGGACGAAGTCGAGCGTTATTGCCTCTCGGAAAATGCCGACTGCGAGTGTGCGGAGACAGTTCTCGCTCTTATTGACGGCGCGGAAAAGGTCAACAACGTCTGCGCGGACGTGATCGGAGACGTATGCGGAGTTCTGTCGGGAGCTTGCGGAAGCGGGATCGCCTCGGCGATAGCGGCTGCGATCGGCATTTCTCCCGTCTTCCCGTCGATAGCCGTATCCGGTATGATCGCCGCGATCACGGTCGGAGGAAAAGCCGCGTTCAAGACGGTGGCGATACGCAACAGCGCCGAAATGGTTTTCTTTGCCGGAAAGGCGCTGACGTGGCTCAAAGGATCGCGAAGAGGAAAAAGGGAATGAAGATATTGCAGAAGATCGACGGACCCGCCGATCTCAAAAAACTCGATTTCACGCAGATGTACGATCTCGCGGCGGACGTGCGCGAGGTCATCGTTTCGACCGTTCTTGCCGGAGGAGGGCATCTTTCCTCCAATCTCGGCGTGGTCGAGACCGTCATCGCGATGCATTACGTTTTCGATTGTCCCGACGACAAATTCATATTCGACGTAGGTCACCAATGCTATACGCACAAGCTTCTCACCGGCAGAAGAGACGTATTCGGCACGCTGCGCCGTTTCGGAGGTATCTCCGGCTTTCCTCGACGTGAGGAAAGTCCTTACGACTGCGTAAATACCGGACACGCGTCCACTTCGCTCTCTTTCGCGTGCGGACTTGCGCGCGCCTGTCCGCAAAACCGCATCGTGGCTCTGATAGGCGACGGAGCGCTCACGGGCGGGCTCTCTTTCGAAGCGCTCAACGATATGGTCAGACTCGGCGGCAATCTCACCGTGATCGTCAACGACAACGAAATGTCCATCTCCGAAAACGTGGGACTCGTCCCAGGAGTATTGGCGGGGCTGAGATCGGATCCCGAAAAGGCGGGATCGTCTTTGCGAGCGCTCGGACTGGATTACATATACGTAAGCAACGGACACAGTATAGAGGCTTTGGTCGACGCTCTGCGCGCTTCCGAAAAAAGCGAAAGACCTTGCATAGTACACGTATCGACCGTAAAAGGCAAGGGGTATCCTCCCGCGGAAGCCGACAGCGAACGGTATCACGGATATTCTCATACCGTGAGCGCGGGCCGTGCATTCTCCGAGATATTCGGCGCAAAACTTGCCGATCTTGCCGATAAGCAC
Organism: Candidatus Ornithoclostridium excrementipullorum; assembly: GCA_018716085.1. GTDB lineage: Bacteria > Bacillota > Clostridia > Christensenellales > UBA3700 > Ornithoclostridium > Ornithoclostridium excrementipullorum. Next base: position 21,684 of record DVKK01000066.1, read on the forward strand.
GACGATATATACGCAGTGACCGCCGCTATGTCGGGGGGCACGGGACTCGACGTCTTCGCAAAGCGTCATCCGGACAGATTCGTCGACGTGGGCATTGCCGAAGCTCACGCCGTGTGCATGAGCGCGGGACTCGCTCTCGGCGGCAAAAAGCCGTACGTCGCAATATATTCGACGTTCTTGCAGCGCGCGTACGATCAGGTGATACACGACGTGTGTTTAGGCGATCTTCCCGTAACGCTCTGCGTGGACAGAAGCGGCATAGTTTCGGGCGACGGGGAGACCCATCAGGGGGTATACGACATCTCGTTCCTGCGCGAACTGCCCAATATGACGGTATTGTGCCCCAAAGACGGCGAAGAACTTTCCGCCGCTCTCGAATGGTCGGTATCTTTCGGGCATCCGCTGGCGATAAGATATCCCAAGGGAGAGCCTCCCGCCGTATACGGAACGCACACTCCGATAATTTTCGGAGCATGGGACTACGACGCGGACGAAGTCCTCTCCGCAGACAGGATCTTGCTGGCGTGCGGAGCGCAGAGCTGCGCCGTCGCTCAGGCAGCGGTCAAAGCGTGCGCCGCGAAGGGCATAAAAGCGGCATACGTAAACGCAAGATTTGCAAAGCCGCTCGATACGAAATTCCTCGATCTCGTGGACGACCGCAGGATCTATACGATAGAAGACGGCGTAAAAACGGGCGGTTTCGGCGAAGCGGTCCGCAGTTACTATGCCGACCGACAGAGCGACATATTCCCGAAGGTATCGGTCATGGGGTTCGACGACGGTCTTTATCCGATGGGCGGTGTAGACGACGTACTCGGCTATTGCAGGATGGATCCCCGATCGGTCGCCGAAGAGCTGTCAAAATGAGGCTCGACGCTTATCTCGCCGAAAATTTCGGGATCAGCCGCACGAGAGCCCGCCGCTATATCGAAGAAGGGCGCGTAAAGATCAACGGTATCGCAGCGGAAAAACAGTCTGCGGAAGTAAAGGCGGGCGATAATATTTCTCTTACAGACGAAGGCGCTTTCGCCTCGCGCGGCGGGGACAAGCTCGAAAAGGCCTTGTCGGACTTTCGCGCCGACGTGTCGGGAGCCGTCTGCGTCGACATAGGCGCGTCCAACGGCGGTTTTACGGATTGTCTGCTGAGACGCGGCGCCGCTAAGGTCTACGCGGTGGACGTAGGAGAGTGCGCGCTTCCCGACAGGTTGAAAAACGATCCGAAAGTACGGGTGAAAGACAGGCTCAACGCTCGCTACATGACGAAAGAAGATATCGGCGAAGAGTGCGACGTGGTCACTGCGGACGTCAGTTTTATCTCTCTCAAACTCATCCTGCCGTCGGCGGCGGCGGTTTTGCGCGACGGAGGCACGGTCTACGCTTTGATCAAGCCTCAGTTCGAAGCGGGTAAAAGCGCTCTGTCCAAGCGCGGTATAGTGATCTCGGAAAAGATACGCAAAGCGGTGATAGACGACATTGCGGATTTCGCCCGATCGGCGGGACTGATCGCGGAGGGCGTTTCCGTCGCGCCTATACGCAAAGGCAAAAACGTCGAATACGTGATGATGTTGAAAAAGGGAAAGTGAATCGCAGCCGAAGCTGCGTTTTTTTGTAACGTGTTTATGCAAAAACCGTTGAATATTCATACATAATATTATATAATATGCATATGAAAATAGGCGTTTACACCAATTTCGCAAAAGACCCCCACGGAATGCTCGCGAAAAAATTTTGCGGGATACTGGCAAAGCGCGGGATCGAATGCGCGTTCTTTCACGGGGAAGGCGACGACCCCGGGCTGTCGGCGCTCGACAGATCGGAGCGGATAGGAGATGTTCTGGTCGCGTTCGGAGGCGACGGAACGATGCTCAACGTGGTCGGCTGCTGCGCAGAGCGCTCGGTGCCGATACTCGGAGTTAATCTCGGAAGGATAGGATTTCTGACCGAGGCGTCCAGATCCGATCTCGAACAGGTCGTGGACAGGCTCGTAGCGGGAGATTATTCCGTCGAGGAGAGAACGATGCTCGAAGCGGAAACTTCCGACCAAAAAAGCTACGTCGCGCTCAACGAGATAATCCTCGGTACGGATTCCAACTCGCGCGTATGCTCGATCGACGTCGAGGTGGACGGAGTGAAAGCCGATTCCGTACGCGGTGACGGCGTGATAGTCGCTACCGCAACGGGCTCCACGGCATATTCGCTCTCTTGCAACGGACCCGTCGTCGCGCCGGACGTCAAAGCGTTCGTGATCAACGCGATCTGTCCTCATTCCCTGCATTTTTGTCCGCTTGTCGTCAGCGATTCGAGCGTTATCACGCTCACCGGAGACGGCTCGAAAATGCGCGTCACGGTGGACGGACGAGTTTATCCCGCAGGCGGGGGAGATTGCCGCGTAACGGTAAGGAAGAGCGGCAGGAGCGCACTTTTCGTACGCCTGGGAGAACAGGGCTTTTACGAAAAACTGATAAAGAAACTATCTTATTGGAGCGAATGATATGATACGCACGAAAAGACAGCAGATAATCCTCGGCATAATCGAAAAGAACGAGGTCGAAACTCAGGAAGAACTGGTCGGCCTGCTGCGCGAAGGCGGCTTTAACGCCACTCAGGCGACGGTTTCGCGCGATATCAAGGAGCTGGGACTCGTCAAAGTCGCAGGCACGGCGAAGAAATACAAATACGTCAAGGCCGACGGCGCGTCGCACAAGATATCCGCCAAATTCGGCAATATATTCAAAGAGTGCGTACTCTCGATAAAGTATGCGGACAACATCATCGTCATAAAGACCGTGGTGGGAGGAGCCAACAGCGCATGTGCGTTTATCGACAGGCTCAACCTGCCGCAGGTGCTCGGCACTCTCGCCGGCGATGATACCATATTCACCGTCATAGCCGAGGGCGAAGACATCAAAGCCACGGTCAGATTGCTCGAATCGTATCTTATTTGACGACGGAGGCGGTATGCTTAACGTTCTCGATATAAAAAACATCGCGCTTATCGACAGACTGGAAGCGGAATTTTCCGACGGACTGAACATCCTTTCGGGTGAAACGGGCGCGGGTAAGTCCATAATAATCGACAGCCTCGAATTCGTCCTCGGAGAACGCGCAGACAGATCGCTGATCCGATACGGATGCGACGAGGCTTCCGTATCCGCGATATTCCGCACGAAAAGCGGCTCTCCGACGGAAGAGATACTGAGGGAAAACGGTATAGATTGCGACGACGGCGAAATAATGCTTTCGCGCACGATGACGACCGATGGCAAAAACGTCTGTCGCATCAATGGGGCGCGCGTCACGTTGGCGCTGCTCAGGCAGGCGGCGCGGTCTCTTGCCGACATTTACGGTCAGCACGAGGCGACAGGGCTTCTCGCCGAAGAGAACCATATCTCCGTACTGGACAAATACGCGCAGAAAGAGCTTTCTCCGCTGTTTGCCGAACAGAAAAAACTTTGCGACGAGTATTATTCCGTTAAAAAAGAAATGGCAAAGTACGGTTCTTTGGGCAACGTAGAGGAAAAGACGGAGGAACTGCAGGCAGCTCTCGACGAACTCACGGAAGCGGCGCTGTTCGAAGGAGAAGAGGAACAGCTCACCGCCGCGAGAAAGAAATTCAACAACGCCCAGAGGATACGCGACTCTCTGGCGGAAGCCGCGGAAGCGCTCGACGGCGACGGAGCGGACGCATTGTCGTCGCTTGCGGAAGCGGGCAGAGCCGTCGCTTCGGTCTCGGATTACGACGCGGCCTATGCCGAGCTCGAAGACCGTATCGAATCGGTGCGAATAGAAACAAAAGATATTGCGGAAACGCTTAAAGGGCTGTTGGACTCGGACGATTTCGATCCTTACGCCGCCGAACGGTGCGAAACGCGCCTTGCGGCTATAAGGCGTATCATGCGCAAATACGGTATCACGGAATCGGAATACGCAGATAAGATACGGGAGATCGAAAACGACATAGCCTTTTACGCAAACGGCGAATTCGCTTTGATACAACTCGAAGAGAGAGCGGCGGAAGCTGCTGCCGCTCTGGCAAAAAACACCGCCGCGATACATACGGCGCGCGAAACTGCCGCCGAAAAACTTGCCGCCGAGATCACGTCCGAACTAAAGGACCTCGGCATGAACAACGCCTCTTTCAGAGCCGACGTCGTAAGAAAAAACGCCGAACCGCACGAAAACGGCGACGATCGCGTGACGTTCATGTTCTCCGCAAATGCGGGACAGCCGCTGCGCGAGCTCAGCAAAGTCATTTCGGGCGGCGAGCTTTCAAGATTCATGCTAGCAGTCAAAAATATCATATCCGATATCGACGGCGTGGACACCATGGTCTTCGATGAGATCGACACGGGGATAAGCGGTAAAACTTCTCAGGTCGTCGCCGAAAAACTCTATTCGATATCCAAAGGCAGACAGGTCCTCGCCGTGACGCATCTGCCTCAGCTTGCGGCAATGGCGGACAGACATTTTCTGATAGCGAAATCCACCGACGGAAGCGGGACCCGCACTTCTTTGGTACCTTTGGACGGCGGCGGTATGCTGGAAGAGATAGCAAGACTGATAGGCGGCAAAGAATACAGCTCGCACGCTCTGCCGCACGCGAAAGAGATGAAAGACCACGCCGAAGAGTTCAAAAAAAGCGTGTGACCGAACGACGCCGCCTCATGGCGGCGTTTTTTTATTGCGGTATCGCAGATAATTAGCGAAAATACGCTCAAACTAATTTTCGTGAGGTTTACCGCAATGAAAAAACTGTTTTGCATCTCGGTGCTGCTGTTCGTGGCAGTCGCCTCGGTCGGATATTTCGGATTTCAGACCGCTGACGGCGCCGATTTCGCCGCAACGGCTTTCAACGACATAGACGTAAAAGAAGCGCCGTATATCCAAAGTACCTACGACTGCGAACAAGAGGTCGTCGAGACCAGACTGTTCGGGATCTTCGATATCGGAGAAAAGGAAGCTCGCCCCGTCGTCGAGCACAGCGTTTTGCTGGGAGGAACGCCTCTCGGCATCGATCTCAAAGTAGACGGGCTCATGGTGACGGCAAAGAGCGGAGTCATCACAAACGACGGTACGGCTTCGCCGATGGATAACGCGGACGTTACTTTCGGAGACATCCTCTATTCGGTAAACGGAAAAAAAGTGGACAGCGCCGAAGCGATAGCCGAGATACTCGAAGGTTCCGACGGCGCCGCCGATCTCGTATTTTACAGAGGAGCGCTTAAAAAAGCGTATTCCGTTCAGGCGGTACGCGATATGCTCAGCGGAAAATACAAGCTCGGACTGATGTTGCAGGATTCCGTGGCGGGTATAGGGACTCTGACTTTCATAGATCCCGAAACGGGCAGATTCGGTTGTCTGGGGCATGCCATATCCGGCCCCGACGGAACGCCTGTCCGTTCGGTATACGGCACGGTATATCCCGCTTATATCACGGGCGCGGTCAAAGGTAAGATAGGCAAAGCGGGCGAACTGGAAGGATCTTTCAGTACGAAAGACAAGCCGATCGGAGTATTGGACAAAAACAGTATTTACGGTAATTTCGGATATTACACCGGCGATATGTCTGATATGCAGGAGATAAAAGTCGCGCCGAAAGAAGCGATCACCCCGGGAAAAGCTCAGATATTTTCGACCGTCATAGGCAACGAGCCCGAACTTTACGATATCGAGATAATCAAAGTCAACGAACAGGATTCTCCCTCGGACAAGAGTATGGTGATACGCATAACGGACAAAGAACTGATCGAAAAAACGGGTGGCATCGTGCAGGGGATGAGCGGAAGTCCGATTATCCGGGACGGAAAGCTCGTAGGCGCAGTCACTCACGTGTTCACGTCCGATCCGACAAAAGGCTTCGGGATCTTCGTAGACTGGATGCTGATACAGTAAGCGGCGCGGCAGGAATAAGCAAAAGACGGGGAAGTCCCCGTCTTTTCGACTTTGCAATACCCGAATAGTCCTTATTTCAGACGGACACCACGCCTTTTTGTCCGAGCAGATCTTTATGCGCGTCGAGAATGGGATCTATCTCTTCGGAGATGAACTCCTCGACCTGAGCGGCGCTTCTTCCTATAAAGTTTTTCGCGTCGAGTATACCGTCCAGTCTGTCGTGTACCGCGGCGAACATCGGGTCGCCCTTGATCAGTTCGATGAGATTGTTGTCCTTGCCTTCCGCCTTGACGTTGCGGGAAGCCTCCATGGAAAGCACGCGTATGCGTTCGTGCAGTTCCTGTCGGTTGCCTCCGGCTTTTACGCATTCCATCATGATATTTTCAGTCGCCATGAAGGGCAGTTCGGCGTCGATGTGCTTCTTTATGACCTTGTCGTAAACGACGAGATTTTCGGATACGTTGAGATAAAGATTGAGTATGGCGTCCACGGACAGGAAAGCCTGCGCGATCACTATGCGCTTGTTGGCGCTGTCGTCGAGCGTGCGCTCGAACCACTGCGTCGCCGCAGTCACGGCACAATTCGTAGGCAAAGATATCACGTAACGCGCTATCGAACCGATGCGCTCGCTGCGCATGGGATTGCGTTTATACGCCATGGCGGAGGATCCGATCTGCGTTTTTTCGAACGGTTCCTCGACTTCCTTCATATGCTGCAACAGCCTTATGTCGTTGGAGAAGCGGTAGCAGCTCTGCGCGATCTGCGACAGTACGCAAAGCACGTTGTAGTCGAACTTTCTCGGATAGGTCTGTCCGGTGACGGCATAATATTTGTCGTAGCCCATTTCGGACACTACGAGCTTTTCCAGTTTTTTCACCTTTTCGCCGTCGCCTTCGAAGAGATCGAGGAAACTTGCCTGCGTGCCGGTAGTGCCCTTGACACCGCGCAGTTTGACGTTCTTCTTGAGGTTGACCAACGATACGTAGTCCATTTCGAGATCTTCCAGCCACAGGGAAGCGCGTTTTCCGACCGTTGTGAGCTGAGCGGGCTGCAGATGCGTAAATCCGAGCGTAGGCAGATCCTTATATTGCAAGGCGAACTTTTTGAGCTTGTCCATTACGTTGACGAGTTTGGCAAGCACGATATCCAGCGCTCTGTCGATGATGATGACTTCGGCATTGTCCGTGACGAAACACGACGTCGCGCCGAGGTGGATGATGGGCATGGCTTTGGGAGCCTGTTTGCCGTAAGCTTTGACGTGAGCCATTACGTCGTGACGCACTTCTTTCTCGAATTTCGCGGCGTCTTCGTAATTGATGTCGTCCTTGTATTTCTCCATTTCGGCAATTTGTTCGTCGGTGATGCCGAGCCCGAGAGCCTTCTCGGATCTCGCAAGCGCGATCCAGAGTCTTCTCCAGAGCCTGAACTTGGCGTCGTCCGAAAAATTCGCCGCCATCTCGCGGCTCGCATATCTCGTAATAAGGGGATTGACGTAAATGTCGGTCTGCATATTCTAACTCCGTTACTTTGATAAAAACATTATAACGTATTTTGAGGCGCAACGCCACAATTTTGAACGATCTTCGGATATTTTATCAAAAAGAAAGCGTTTTTTAATTGACTTATCGTCGCCGGGCATTGTAAAATGTATAGGCAATTTAGGGGAGTGGCTCAACGGTAGAGTAG
>DVKK01000006.1 GCA_018716085.1 Candidatus Ornithoclostridium excrementipullorum
TACGGAAAATTTTTTCTAATAGGAAAATATGTTTCCTATTTGAGGGTTATTCTGCGCTTGAAGTTAAAAAATCAGGAGGTTGAAAATGAAAACTGCGGTGATCTACGCGAAGTACAGCAGTGATAGGCAGACCGAACAGTCCATCGAAGGACAAGTCCGCGTTTGCAACGACTATGCCGAGCGTAACGACATTTTGATCGTAAATCAGTATGTAGACCGAGCCACGACGGGCACGAACGACAACCGCGACGCCTTTCAGCAGATGATGAAAGACAGCGACAAAAAGGCTTGGGATTATGTGCTGGTCAATTAGCATATACATTAAAACGTGAACTGTCTCCGTGACAATTATCTATAAACCTATTAAAAATTTTTCTTGATTACGAAAAACATTCGTTTGAGTAATAAGTAAAATTTTGTGGCGGAAAACGTAGAAATGTTTTCTCTTTAGCCTTACTTAATATAGAAAGCCGATGTCGGCGTGTCGACGCGGAAAACTAAAAGGCAAAGGGCCCTGTACAACATAAAAACGCGCTTGCGCCGAAGCGCGGTAAGCGCGTTTGCCGTCAAAATATGCGCGAGCCGATCGCGCAAAGTCGGTCACAGCAAATGTCTGACGTCTTTCGAGTCGGAATATCTGTACAGCGTGATCTTGAATCCGAGAGTCTGGACGACTTCGGCGCCAAGCGCGTCGGCGAGTTGTTCGGCGACGGTGCGCACGTCGTCGTCGGCGTTGCGCAGGACGGATATCTTGACGAGTTCGCGCGCGGCGAGCTGCTCGTCCACCTGGCGCAGGACCGTTTCGGTAATGCCGTTTTTGCCGATCTGCGTGATCGGTTTTTCCTTCATTGCTATCGAGCGCAGTTTCGCTCTTTCGGATGTATTCATATCTCTCCCGTATGTGCGGCTGAGCCGCGGACTTTATTATTTATATATCGGGTCCGAAATCGACGAACCCGTCCTCTTTCGACATGCTCCCTGTCATTTTCGGCGTACGTCGATTTTTGCCCCACGTCGATTTTGACGTACCTGTTCCTCCGAACGATTTTCCGAAGCAAGTTTAGTCAAACCATTTTCCTTGATCTCCGTACGCCGTCCGCGCAAACGGTGCGGAACGATATACGAAAAGTTGTTTTCCGTCTTGTCGACGGACACGGGTCAATCCTCGAATTCGAACTCGCAGTCCGAGATACGCACGATATCCCCTTCCTCTATCCCTGCGGCGCGCAGCGCGTCTATAACGCCGCTGTCGCGCAGTCTTTTCTGGAAATAGTTGAACGACTCGTAATCGCTCAAAACCGTAGTGCGCGCAAGCTTGTCAACGAGCCCGCCCGTGACTTCGAATGCTCCGTCGTCGGCGATATCCACTCTGAACGCGGTCGGATCGTCGCCGAGCTCCTGCCTTGCCGTCACCTCGATCGGCTGTTGTTTGGGCAGTTCGTGCAGTCTTGCGGTTATCTCCGCAAGAAGCTCGTCCACGCCCTGTCTTGTAGCCGCGCTGATCGGGAACACCTTTGCCTTGACCTTACTTTCGAATTCGGTTATCTGCTCTCCTGAGGCTATGTCGCACTTGTTGGCGCATATTATCTGCGGCAGTCCCGCCAGTTTGTCGCTGTAATCGGCAAGTTCCGCGTTTATTTTGACGTAATCGTCGTACGGATCGCGGTCCTCGCTGCCCGACACGTCCACAACGTGGACTATGAGCCTCACGCGTTCGATATGGCGCAAAAAGCGTATCCCCAGTCCCGCGCCCTTACTCGCGCCCTCTATAAGCCCGGGGATATCCGCCATCACGAAGCCCTCTCCGCCGTAACTCACGACGCCGAGATTCGGGACGAGCGTGGTAAAATGATAGTCCGCTATCTTGGGTCTTGCGGCGCTGACGACGGACAGCAACGTGGATTTTCCGACGTTGGGGAAACCTACGAGTCCTACGTCCGCGATGGTTTTGAGTTCCAGCGTAAGCTCGACCTCCTCGGTCTTTTCGCCCGTCTGCGAAAATCTCGGAGCCTTGCGGCGCGCCGTGGCGAAATGCGAATTTCCCTTGCCGCCTCTGCCGCCTTTGAACAAAACGACGCGGCTGTCATCGTAAAAGATATCCGCGAGCACCTCGCCCGTCTTCTTGTCTTTGACAACGGTCCCGCGCGGCACTTTTATGACGAGATCGGATCCGCTCCTGCCCGTGCAGTTTTTGCCCGAGCCGTTTTCGCCGTTCTGCGCGCGGAAGTGTTTTGCGAAACGGAAGTCTATCAGCGTGGACGAATTCGAATCCGCGACGAAAACGATATCTCCGCCCTTGCCGCCGTCCCCTCCGTCGGGTCCGCCCTTGGCGACGTATTTTTCGGTATGAAAGGACACGGCTCCGTCTCCGCCGTTGCCCGCCTTGACAAATATCGTCGCTATATCCAAAAACATATCTACCTCTTCCCCGCTTGCACACAAGCGGCTGCACGCGTAAAAATTACGCGCCCGTGTTTATTTTGCAAACTTTTCCGCGATGGCTTTCGCCGCTTTTCTGCCCGCTCCCATCGCCAGGATGACGGTAGCGGCTCCGGTAACGGCGTCGCCTCCCGCATATATCCCGTCCACGTTGGTGCTCATCGTGTCTTCGTCCACTATTATCGTGCCGCGCGGCGAATAATTTATCTTTCCGTACGACTTGCGCAGCAGAGGATTGGGACTTGTGCCGAGCGCGACGATGACCTGGTCCACGTCAATTACGTACTCGCTGCCCTCTATCGCCACGGGACTGCGCCTTCCCGAAGCGTCGGGATCTCCGAGCTTCATCCTGACGCACTTCAGACCGGTCACTCTGCCGTTCTCTCCGATTATCTCCACGGGATTGGTCAGCAAAACGAACTTTATCCCCTCTTCCTCGGCATGATCTATCTCCTCGGCTCTGGCGGGCATTTCCTCTCTTCCGCGCCTGTAAACGACGCAGACTTCGGCTCCCATTCTGCGCGCCGTGCGCGCCGCGTCCATGGCGACGTTGCCCGCGCCGATGACCGCGACCTTTTTGCCGCAGTACACGGGCGTGACCGCGTCCTCGCGGTATGCCTGCATAAGGTTGACTCTGGTCAGAAACTCGTTGGCGGAACCTACGCCGTTGAGCCCCTCGCCCGGTATGTTCATGAATTTGGGAAGTCCCGCTCCCGACCCGATGAAGATCGCGTCGAACTCCTCTTGCAGATCCTCTATCGTCAAGGTCTTGCCTATGACTGTGTTCAGTCGGAACTTCACGCCGAGCGCCTCGAGTTTCGCTATCTCTCCCGCCACGACCTTTTCTTTGGGAAGCCTGAATTCGGGTATCCCGTAGACGAGCACTCCGCCCGCCTTATGGAAAGCCTCGAACACGGTCACGTCGAAACCGTTGACCGCACAATCCGCCGCGCAGGTAAGTCCGCTGGGGCCGCTGCCGACAACGGCGACTTTCTTCCCGTTGGGCGCGGCTTTTTTCGGCTCGGACGGATGCGCGAGCGCGTAATCTCCGACGTATCTTTCGAGCGCGCCGATCGCGACGCTTCCGCCAAGTCTGGCTTTACGTACGCAATACGCCTCGCACTGCTTTTCCTGCGGACAGACTCTTCCGCATATTGCCGGAAGCAGAGTGTCCAGACTTATGGTCGCGCACGCGCCTTCCGTATCGTTCTCTTTCAGCCTGGCTATAAAGGCGGGTATATCTACCCCGACCGGACAGCCCTTGCGGCAGGGCGCGTTCTTACAGCCCAGACATCTGTCCGCCTCCGCGAGCATCGTCGCCTCGTCGAAGCCGAGCGACACCTCGTCGAAATTCTTTATCCTCTTTTCGGGATCCTGTACCCTGACCGAATGCCTTGCGCTCGTGTTCATTGCCCTTCACCTCTCAGTCTGCAACGCTGTTCGTGTTCGCGGTAGAAACCGCTGCGGTTCATCACTTCGGCGAAATCTATCTTGTGTCCGTCGAATTCGGGCCCGTCCACGCACGCGTATTTTACCTGTCCGTCCACGGTAACGCGGCATCCTCCGCACATACCGGTGCCGTCCACCATGATGCTGTTCATACTGACGATCGTCGGTATACCGTATCCGCGGGTGAGTTCGCAGACGTTGCGCATCATTATCATCGGTCCGACGACAAAAACGCAGTCGATCTTATCGCCTCTGTCTATCAGCTGCTGCAACACCGTCGTGACGAAGCCTTTGACGCCCAGAGAGCCGTCGTCGGTGGCGATGAGCAATTCCTTGCTGTTGTCGCGGAATCCGTCGATCGCGAACAAAAGCTCTTTCGTCCTCGCGCCTATCACGGTCGTGCAGGGTCTTCCCTGCGCCTTGCGCAGTTTCGCCTGCGGATATATGACCGCACAGCCTATTCCGCCGCCGACCAACACTACGTTGTCGTATGCGGAAAGATCGGTCGCATTGCCCAACGGTCCGACCACGTCGTGCAAAAAGTCGCCTTCCGAAAGCAGTCCCATTTTGTGGGTGCTGTATCCGACGTCCTGGACGAGAAGGGTGATCGTACCGGCTTCTCTGTCAAAATCGCAAATCGTGAACGGAACGCGTTCGCCTTCGGCGTCCACGCGCACTATCACGAACTGCCCCGGCAGGCAGTGCCTTGCCACGTCTTTGGCTTCGAGAACGTATTCTTTTACTCTCGGAGCGACGTCCTTGATCCGCAATAATCTGTTCATTGTTCCTCCCCGCGCGAGTTGTTCCTGCGCGGACGTTGTTAAGCCGTTTTTCCGTCGTTCCCGGACGCCGACATGGCGCCGCGCGGGAACGTCGTTATTTATTGTTAATGCCCGCGTATCTGTCGCAGTATTCGGTGATCGAACACTCCTCGCATTTCGGCGCGCGAGCGGTGCAGGTATATCTGCCGTGATGGATGAGCGCATGATGAGCGGCGCTCCACTTATCCTCGTCGAACGCCTGCATCAGAGCCTTTTCGACTTCGATCGGTTTGTCGGAATCGACAAAGCCTATCCTGTTGGCAAGCCTGAGCACGTGCGTATCCACCGCTATCGCCTGTCCGCCGAACGCTACCGCATATACGACGTTGGCGGTCTTACGCCCCACTCCCGCGAGAGTCATGAGCTCTTCTATCGTGGACGGGACCTCGCCGCCGAAGCGTTCCACTATATCCTTTGCCGCGGAGATGATATGAGCAGCCTTGTTTTTGTAAAAGCCGCACGAAAATATGTACCTCTCCAACACCGCGGGATCCATAGCCGCGAATTGCTCGGGCGTGGAATAGTCGGCGAAAAGTTTCGGAGTCACCTCGTTTACGCGCTTGTCCGTGCATTGCGCGCTCAGTATCACCGCGACGAGCAGCTGGAACGGCGTGCCGAAATCCAACTCGCACTGCGCGTCGGGATGTTCCGACATCAGGCGGTCGAGTATCTCCGCCGCCTGCCGCCTGTCTTTCATTTGAGATCAGCGAGGATGCGGCGCACCGCCTCTTTCGTCCTCTCCTTGTCGCCGAACGCCGTAAGGCGGAAATAACCTTCGCCGTTGTCGCCGAAGCCCGCGCCGGGAGTGCCGACCACATTGGCTCTTTCGAGCAGACGGTCGAAGTATTCCCAACTCGACAGACCGAGCGGACATTTGAGCCATATGTACGGCGAATTGACGCCGCCCACGTGCCATACGCCCGCAGACTCCAATCCCTCGTGGATAACGCGCGCGTTTTCCATATAATAGGCGAGATTTGCCTTGATCTGTTTCATGCCCTCGTCGGTGAACACTGCCTCGGCTCCGCGCTGAACTATGTAAGGAACGCCGTTGAACTTGGTGCATTGACGGCGGTTCCAGAGCGCGCCCAGTTTCGCCCCGCCCCTTTCGAGCTCCTCGGGAACTACCGCGTATCCGCAGCGCGTACCCGTGAATCCCGCTATTTTGGAGAAGGAATTGAATTCGATCGCGCAGGTACGGGCGCCGTCTATCTCGAATATGCTCCTCGGCAGAGTCGGATCGGAAACAAAGCTCTCGTACGCCGCGTCGAACAGTATGACCGCTCCGCACTTGTTGGCATAATCGACCCACTCTTTGAGCTCGGCGTGCGTATATACCGCGCCGGTCGGGTTGTTGGGGCTGCATATGTAGATGATGTCCGCTTCGTAGTGGCTCTCGGGCATCGGCTTGAAACCGTTCGCCTCGCAGCCGCGCGCGGTGTCTATCGTCCTGCCCGCCATCACGTTGGTATCGACGTATGCGGGATAGACGGGGTCGGGGATAAGGACCTTGTTGTCCGCGTCGAAAATATCGAGGATATTGCCGAGATCGCTCTTCGCGCCGTCGCTTACGTATATCTCTCCCGCCGACACGTTCACGCCCTTGGAAGCGTAATATTTCGCTATCGCGTCGCGCAGAAATTCGTAGCCCGGTTCGGGTCCGTAACCTCTGAAAGTTTCCTTCACCCCCATCTCGTCGGCTGCCTTTTTCATGGCTTCGACGACGGCGGGAGCAAGCGGCAGAGTTACGTCGCCGATGCCCAGTCTGATTATGTCGGCGTCGGTATGCGACGCCTGATACGCCTTTATCTTCTTAGCTATCGTGGAGAAAAGATAGCTGTCTTTGAGTCTGAGATAATTGGAATTGATCTTCATATCACTTGTTCCTCACGATATATTCGTCTCTCTCCGCGCCGACGGAAACGTACGTTATCGGGCATCCGACCATCTTTTCCACCGCGGCGATATACTCTCTCGCCTGCACGGGGAGATCCTCTTCCTTGCGGCAGTGGTTGATATCGCACTTCCAGCCGTCGAAATACTCGAATATCGGCTTTGCGACGCGCAGTCTTTCTCCTCTGGGGAAATCCTCCACTCTCTCGCCGTCGACGTCGTACGCGACGCATACGGGGATCTTGTCCATATAGGACAGCACGTCGAGTTTCGTCAGAGCGAGTTCGTCCGCTCCCTGCATCCTCACGCCGTATCTGCTTGCGACCGCGTCGAACGCGCCCACGCGCCTGGGTCTGCCGGTCGCGGCTCCGTATTCGGCGCCCGCGTCGCGCAGAGCCTTTGCCTCGTCGCCGAACATCTCGACCGTAAACGGTCCCTCTCCCACGCAGGAGCTGAACGCCTTCATGATCCCGAACACCTTATCCAGTTTATGTCTGGGTATGCCCGCGCCTATCGGAGCGTACGCCGCGATAGTGTTGGACGACGACGTGTAGGGATTGATACCGAAATCTATGTCGCGCAGAGCGCCGAGCTGCGCCTCGAATATCACCTTCTTGCCCTCCGCAAGCGCGCTTTCGAGATACGCTCCCGTATCGCAGACGAACGGTTTGAGTTTGTCGCCGTACTCTTTGAGCCACGCCATCTCGTCGGCAAGGCTTATCTTATCGCTGCCGTATGCCTTTTCGATGAAAAGGTTTTTCCATTCCACGATGCCGCTCATGCGCTTTTCGAGCGCTTCGGGATAGAACAGATCGCCCATGGTGATTATCTTTTTGAGATACTTGTCGCCGTAGACGGGAGCGATGCCGCGCCTCGTCGAACCGTATTTTGCGTCGCCCAGTCTGTCCTCTTCGAGGCAGTCCTGCAACACGTGATAAGGCATACATATGACCGCCCTGTCGCTTATTTTGAGGTTGTCGGGCGTGATCTTCACGCCGGCGGCGCGGAGTTTCTCTATCTCCCCGACAAGGTGCTTCATATCGATGACCATGCCGTTGCCCATCACGTTGACGACCTCGGGGCGCAGTATGCCCGAAGGAATGAGGTTGAGGATAAACTTGCCCAGGTGGTTGATGACCGTGTGTCCGGCGTTGTTACCGCCCTGATATCTCACGACCACGTCGTAATCGCTCGATATGAGATCGACCATTCTGCCCTTGCCTTCGTCGCCCCAGTTGATTCCCACAATAGCTGTTAACATATAAGTCTCCTTTTCGGTAAAACCGTTTATTCCGATTTGATCTGACCGCGTACGCGGACCGTGCCCGTTATTCCCACTCTATAGTCGCGGGCGGCTTGCTGGTGATGTCGTAGACCACGCGGTTTACGTGTCCGACCTCGTTGACGATGCGCGTGGATATCTTTTCCAGCACCTCGTGCGGTATCCTCGCCCAGTCGGCGGTCATACCGTCCACGGACGTGACCGCGCGCAGGACCACCGTATAATCATAGGTGCGGCTGTCCCCCATAACGCCCACGCTCCTCATGTCGGTGAGCACGGCGAAATACTGCCATATCTTATCGTCCAGCCCGTTGAGAGCGATCTCGTCGCGGAACACGTAATCCGCTTCGCGAAGGATATCGAGCTTCTCTTTCGTCACGTCGCCGATGATACGGATCGCAAGCCCCGGTCCGGGGAACGGCTGACGCATGACCACGTCGCGCGGCAGTCCGAGTTCGAACCCCACCTTGCGGACTTCGTCCTTGAACAGGTCGCGCAGCGGCTCGACGATCTCCTTGAAATTCACGACGCTGGGAAGACCTCCCACGTTGTGATGGCTCTTGATGACGGCGGAATTGCCGAGCCCCGATTCGATGACGTCGGGATATATAGTGCCCTGAACGAGGAAATCGACCGCGCCGATCTTCTTCGCCTCTTCTTCGAACACGTCGATGAATTCCTTGCCGATGATCTTGCGCTTGGTCTCGGGATCCTTAACTCCGGCAAGCTTGGAGAGGAAGCGCTCGGACGCGTCGGCGAGTATGACGTTCATGCCCATGTCCTCTTTGAACACCTTCATGACCTGTTTCGCCTCGTCTTTGCGCAACAGACCGTGATCGACGAATATGCAGGTCAGCGAATCTCCGACCGCTTTATGTATAAGCGTCGCCGCGACCGCGCTGTCCACTCCTCCGCTGAACGCGCACAGCACTTTCTTGCCGCCCAGTTTGGCGCGCAGAGCGTCTATCGAGTTCTTAGCGAAGTTGCCCATCGTCCAATCGCCCTTCACGCCGACGACCTCGTAGAGGAAGTTGCGCAGTTGGTCTATGCCCCTCTGCGTGTGCATTACTTCGGGGTGATACTGCACGCCGTATATTTTGCGGCTATCGTTCGCAAACGCGGCGATCCTGCAAGTGTCGGTATGAGCTATGACTTTGAAACCTTCCGGCAGAGCCTCCACCCTGTCGGTATGGCTCATCCAACATACGCTCTTTTCGTCGAGCCCCTTGTACAGCGGACTGGACGTGTCGTAAGTTGCCTCCTGCCTGCCGTATTCTCTCGTTTCGGCGTGTTCGACTCTTCCTCCGAGCGTGTGGGCTATCAGCTGACATCCGTAACAGATGCCCAGCACAGGGATGCCGAGTTCGAACAGTTCGGGATCCACCTTGGGAGCGCCGTCCGCATAGACGCTGGACGGTCCGCCGGTAAAGATGATGCCCTTGGGCGCCATCTCCCTGATCCTTTGCACCGAGATCGTATAGGGATACATCTCGCAGTAGACGTTCAGTTCCCTCACTCGCCGCGCGATGAGCTGGTTGTACTGACCGCCGAAGTCGATTACCAACACTTTTTCGTTAGCCATTTCATACTCCTTTTGAGTTTTTCTATCTCTTGCGCCGCACCGAGAGCGGCGCGCTTTCGCATATTCCGAGCGCATTCGACGTTATCCGAACGACGCCGACCGTCCGTGAGTTTTTACGACGGATAACGATCAAAGCACAGTTTTCCCGAACGCATTCGTTCCTTTTCGCCCAACTGTCCTACGTCCCGACGCTTTCCGACGATATCCGATCCTTGCATACCGTTTCCGACGATCGGCGCGACGTTTCGTACGTTATCCGCGGATCCCGACCGTATTCTGAAAGGCTTCGACGCTCTGCCGCGTTTTTACCCGTCTTGCGACGTATATCCGCCGCCTCCGACCGCATCCGAAGATATCCGAACGGATACGCGTATCTCCGCGCTTTTACGAAATTTTCCGACGGTTTCCGACCCCGTTCTGCGAGCGGGCGCCGCGCTTTTTGCCGCCGTCTTTACGTTTGGGCAGCAGAGAGAACAGTCTTGCGAAAAAGTCGCGTATCTCCTTGAACAGATTCTTGACCGCCTCTATCTCCGCGCGCATGACGACCATCATCGGGAACACCGCCAAAAGTATGAACACGAGGTTGACCGTCATATCGGTCGTGAGCGCCGCAAGCGAAAGGATATCTCTGACGAACGTCGCCGTGACTGCCGCGATATAGACCACTCCGCACAGCGCGAGCAGGTACAATCTTTCTTTGTTGTACGGCATGCATACCCACAGCAACGTGATGAACGACACCAGAGAGGTCACATAGAACGACATCGTGGACACCTGTGCGGACACGTCGATCCCGACGTCGCGGTAGACCACGCTTATTATCGCCACCATCGTCGCGACCGTCAGCCCCGCCGGCAGAGCCTTTTTGAACACTTTGCCTAGGAAAGACCCCGTGACCTTGGTGTCGTTGGGTTCTATCGCGAGGAAGAACGACGGGATTCCGACGAACAGTCCGCTGACGAGCGTGAGCTGTATCGGCTCGAACGGATAGGACATCTGCAGGATTATCATCAGCAGAGTGAGCACTACCGAGAACGTCGTCTTGACGAGGAACAGCGAAGCCGCCCTCTCTATGTTGTTGATGACTCGCCTTCCTTCCGCGACTACGCTGGGCAGGGACGCGAAATCGCTGTCCAGAAGCACCAGCTGCGCCACGTTACGGCTCGCCTCGGAACCGGAAGCCATCGCTATCGAGCAATCAGCCTCCTTGAGCGCCATGACGTCGTTTACGCCGTCGCCGGTCATACCGACCGTATGTCCCTGCTGTTTGAGCGCCGTGACGAAACTCTTTTTCTGTTTGGGGGTCACGCGCCCGAAAACGGTGTATTTGCCTACCGCGTCGTAGATCTTCTCTTCGGTATCGAGCTCGGTCGCGTCTACGTATTTGTCCGCTCCAGCGAGTCCCGCTCTCTCCGCGACCTTGGAAACGGTCAGCGGATTGTCGCCCGATATGACTTTGAGTTCGACTCCCTGCCTGGCGAAATATTCGAGCGTCGCTTTGGCGTTGTCGCGGATCTTGTCGGACAACACTATCAAAGCGACGGGGCGCATCTTGTCGGGATTCATCGTTTCCGAAAGCGGCTGCGACGTG
>DVKK01000007.1 GCA_018716085.1 Candidatus Ornithoclostridium excrementipullorum
CGGTCGTTCGTATGAGGTCGGCTAATACCCACACTTCCCTGAGCAAATACGCCGCAGATCCCGTGTCCGCTTCCTCGCCATTCCCCTTTCCCTCCGCGCAATTTTAGTCTTTATTCCGTTGCGGCATCCCTCCATTCGCCTGCAAGCAGCCGATACCGCGGGTATTGACCTTGCTCGCAGTCGCGCCGATCCCCTGCAAAGTATTTCGCTCCGCATTTGAGCCCCGACTTTTATTCGGCACGGCGCGCCGAAAGACGGCTGAGATACGAATTTTTATGTGCCCGTGTCGATAAACGACGAGTTTTTCTTACTTGCGATATGCGATTCGTATCGGGACGGAAGCGCATTTTGCGAGGCGTGAGAGTGACCGCGAAAGTCCGTTCGACATAATATGAAATGTGTCAACGACACTACGGAGGTTTCGATGAAAAAACTGTTCACAATTCTGCTCGTGTGCTGTCTTGTGGCTATCGCGTGCGTCTTCTGTTTCGCGGGCTGCAACGCCGAGCAAGGCACTATCCGACTGATTGAAGTCACTCATTCGGTGTTTTACGCGCCGCTTTACGTAGCGATCGACGGAGGCTATTTCGAAGAAGAAGGCATCACGATCGAACTTACCAACGGCGGGGGCGCGGACAAATGTATGACGGCGGTGCTCGCAGGTCAGGCGGATATAGGATTCCACGGTCCGGAAGCGGTCATCTACGTCGCAAAGGAAAAGAGCGAAGATTTCCCGATCATATTCGGACAGCTGACCGAAAAAGACGGGTCTTTTTTAATGTCCAGAGAACCGATAGACGATTTCGACTGGTCGATGCTTGCGGGTAAGGAAGTCATCGGAGGAAGACGCGGCGGCGTGCCCGCAATGGCGCTCGAACACGCCATGGAACTCAACGGTCTTACCGACGGAGTCAACGTCACGATAAACTACGATGTCCAATACGACCTGATAGGAGCGGCGTTCGAAGGCGGCACGGGTGATTTCTGCACGATGTTCGAACCCGCCGCCAGCGCGATGCAGGCGCAGGGCATCGGCTATATAGTCGCTTCCGTGGGCGAAGCGGCGGGCGATATGCCCTTCACCGCTTTCTCCGCAAAGCAAAGCTGGCTCGAAGAAAACCGCGACACCGCGCTCGCATTCTGCCGCGCGCTGACCAGAGCGATCGATTTCGTGCAGACCCACAGCGCCGAAGAGATAGCGGAAATAGTCCTCCCCTCGTTCACGGGAACGGACGTCGCGACTTTGGCAAACGCCATCGACGCATACAAATCCATCGGCGCTTACAGTTCCTCTCTCGTGATGGACGAAACGGATCTCGATCGTTTGCAGGATATCATCATCGAAGCGGGCGTTATGGACTCCAAAGTCGACTTCGATCTCATCGTCGACAACAGCTTCGCCGAAGAGGCGGAACGCTCCGTCTGAGGAGGCGCTCATGAAACGCGAGCCTTTGGTCGTAATGAAAAACGTGGGGCTCACCTACCACTCGGACGCAGGTGAAACGCGCGCCGTGGGCGGACTTTCTCTGACGCTTAAAAGGGGCGATATCCTCGGGATCGTAGGACCGAGCGGTTCGGGCAAGACCACGCTGCTGTCCATGGTCGCGGGCATACTCGCCCCCACCGAAGGAGAGATAACCGTCGCGGGTGAAACGCCGGCGCAGGCAAAGGATAAATGCGGTTATATGCTGCAAAAAGACGAGCTCTTTCCGTGGCTGACCATCATGCAGAACGTCATGCTCGGAGCCAAGGTGAAAAAGCTGAAGGACAAACGCGGTTACGCGGAAGAATTGCTGGACAAATACGGACTCGCGGCATATGCCGACCGTTATCCGCCCGATCTTTCGGGCGGTATGCGTCAGCGTGTGGCTCTCATCCGAACGCTCGTCCCCTCGCCCGACATACTGCTGCTCGACGAACCGTTCGGAGCGCTCGACTTCCAGACGAGAGTGCTGGTCGTCGACGACGTACGGGCGATCATCAAAAACGAAGGCAAAAGCGCGCTCTTCGTCACGCACGACATATCCGAAGCGATATCGATGTGCGACGTGCTGGCGGTACTGAGCGCACGCCCCGCCAAAGTCAAAAAATTCATCGACTTGTCGCCGCTCGCGTATCTTTCGCCGATGGCGCGCCGCGACGACGCGAGATTCTCGGGGTATTACGACGAGGTGTGGCGCAGTTTGGAATTCAAAAAGGAAGATCTGTTATGAAGAAGGACAAATACGCTCGGTTTTCGCCTCAGCACATAGCGTACCTCAAGAAAAAACAGCGGTCCAACATCGCGGTCAATGCCGGCAGGATCGGCGTGCTCGTAGTCGTGATAGCTCTGTGGGAACTGCTTGCCGCGACGGGCGCGATAGACTCGTTCATCACGTCGTCGCCGTCGCGCATAGCGCAGACCCTCGCCGAACTCGTGCAGGACGGCTCTCTGTTCAAACACGCGGCGGTCACGCTGATGGAAACTCTCGCGGGCTTCTTCATCGCGACGATAGCGGGTACGCTGATAGCGATAGGGCTTTGGTGGTGCAGACCTCTGCGGCGCGTTCTGGAGCCGCACCTCATCGTGCTCAATGCTCTGCCCAAGATAGCGCTCGGTCCGATAATAATCATATGGATAGGATCCGGTTACGGAGCGATCATCTTCATGGCGATATTGATCTGTATCATCATCACGGTGATAAGCGTGCTCAGCGGCTTTTTACAGACCGACAAAGGCAAGCTGATGCTGCTCGACACGATGAACGCGACCAAGTGGCAGAAACTGACCATGCTCGTCCTGCCCGCCAATACGCCGACGATCATCGCCGCCTTAAAGATAAACGTGGGGCTGAGTTGGGTCGGTTCGATAATGGGAGAATATCTCGTGTCGCGCGCGGGACTGGGATATCTGATCATCTACGGAGGACAGGTGTTCGACCTCGATCTCGTCATGACCAGCACCATAGTCCTGTGCGTGCTCGCCGCGGCAATGTACGCGTTCGTCGCGGTTTTCGAAAAAGCCGTCAACAAAAAATTCAATGCGAAAACGTGAGCGCGGACCGCGTCTGCGGTCCGTACATAGAGGGACGGCGGCGGAGCGCCGCAGATCCCGAACCTTTGAAAGATCGCGGCAAAACGACAAAGAGCGTTTTGCCGTTTTCCGCTGCATATCTTCGCTTGCGCTCGTCCTCGACAGTTTTAACGACGCCTGCGCAAACATGCGCAAAACGTCGGATAAACGATTATTTTGTATTATTATAAATTTCGTTTAAGTATTTATCGGATCTATTGCCTGCTTGATCGCCGCCGCATATACGCCTTCATCCTTTTCGGCAGAGCGTGTCTTGCCGCGATCATGGCAATAAATATAGGGATCATTCCTATCACTACCGCAGACGCCGCCGCTCCGATAAATGGATAAAACATATCTACCGCGAACGTAAAGTCCAGCTTTGCCGAAGCGAACGCGAGAAGCGCGACGGCACAGCTTGCCGATATCCCGCTGCCGAGCATATGCGCCGCGCCGTCGCGGAGAGTTTTCGCCGCTCCGACCAACGTAGTGACTATCGCCACGACGGCGATCGCCGCGCCGATATATCCCGCTCCTATCTCCTTGCAGAACTCGAATATCGGCATGGCGAATTCTGCATACCCCATACTCACGCAATACACGCCCGCGAGAAGCGCCGCCATAAGAGTGCCGCTTATCGCCGATACAGCCGCGATCTCGACCGCGCTCGCCTTTTGCGCGTCTTTGGCGACCAGCACTCCGCCGAGCAATATGTTCATCGCGCAATAACTGACCGACGGATATATCGCCACAGGCAGATGTTCTTCCACCGAACCGCTTTTGGAAGCGAGATAGACGATCATGATCGCAAGCAGCGGCACCAGAGTAAGATTGACCGCTCCCACGCCTTTGAGGTCGCGCCCCGCGCTCGCCACGCAAAGCAACGCGGCGGCAAGCCCCAGATATTCTATCCCGAACAGCTCGCGAAGCAGCTCTTCCAATCCGCAGACCATCGTCGCGAATATAAGCACCGTCGCCGCGACGGACACCAAGTCCACGGTCTTGAACCCCCATTCCGCGGCGATCGCGCAAAAACTCCCGTCCCTTTTCAGCGACGGCATCATCTTGCCTACCGCCATGAACAGCCCCGCAAACGCGCCCATCAGCACGCCCGCCAGTACGGGCGACAATATCCCGAAGTCGCCGAAAAAAACGATTATCTCCCGCCCCGTAGCAAAACCCGCGCCGACCACCGCGCCCGCAAAAATGCATACGGACTTGAATACGTACAATATCCTCACATCCGATTTTATGCCGCAACCGCGCGATATAGTCAAACGACAGCAAAAAGCCGCCCGAACCTAAGCCCGGGCGGCACCGCGATATCGCATAAACTCAGCTTATCTGCTGTCCGTACTTATTCAATGCTCCGTCCGTGCAGGTCACGGTATAGTTGCCTGTACTGGAATTCCAGTTATGGTCTTTGCGTATACCAGACCACTGCTGTATAGTTCCTTGGAATGTTATGCTCGTCAAATCGCTGCAACCAAAGAATGCACCTTTGTTTAACCCTGTTAGAACACCATATAAGATTGCCGCCTGAATAGATGGCGAATCAAACCTTATTTTTTATGCCTTTCGTGGTGTCGTTGTACCACAGAATTAAGCGGCGAGTCAACGGAAAAATTTATTGCAGAAGCCATAAAAAAAGAACAGTCATACTCGATCAAGAGTGTGGCTGTTCTTTTATTATTCCGTGATTGCAATCTGGCTCGACAAACCGACGCAATAATTTTTTCTTTGTCGTTGACTTCCGAGAGGCTGCACTTGCAAGCTGACCGATTCGTGCTTCATTCGGTGGTCCTTAGCCACTGCCGAAAGGCAAAAATAAAAAATAAGGAGATTTGAAGCAAATGAAAAAGGTTATCTACTCGATCACCAAGTTAGGAAAGGTCGAAAACACCAAAGTTACAGGTATCGGATACATCACCGATGACGACCTGATTACGGCAAATGTCAGCAAGACCGGCAAGCCGTATATCAGAATTTTCCCTTGCGTGAAAAATTGCCATCCTGTAATGAACAGCACAGACGAGTTCAAAGGCGCGTACTACGAAATCGTCGAATACAACGAGCGGGATATAGAGGTCAACTACTATATCTGGTTCAAACTTGCGAAATAACAAAGGAGATAAAGACCATGAAGAAACAATATCAACTGAGCGAATTCCAATTCTATGACGGAGAACCTTTTATTTTTCTGGCTGCTCGGAATTATAATCTGTTTTTGTCGCCCCATTCGCATAAGCTGTCAAGAATGGGCATGAGCGACTTCCCCCTTTCCGTCAACGAATACTCGACTTTCGGCGGTATCTGCGGATACTCCTCGCGATGAACAAGTCCGTCCGCTTCCAACTCTTTCAGCGCAACGGATAAGGTTTTATAGGTGATGGACGATATATATCGTTTGAGTTCGTTGAATCGTACTGTGCCAAACTCCATGAGCGTGTAAAGTATCGTCATCTTATATTTGCCGCTGATGAGCGAGAGCGTATAGGCGAATCCCGTTGTTTCTAATTTTTCATTCGCAATACAACGCTTCCTGTCTTCCATAAATTTCTCCTTGACACTATACTTTTAGATAGTATATTACACAAAAGTGCGTACTTGACAAAACTATTATACTGACTTATACTGTTGTTGTCAATATAAATTTACAAAAAGGAGTTTCTTAAAACATGAGAGACAGCGTCAAAGAGTATCAGGCAGTTGAAGAAGCCGCAATGAAGTTTGTAAAAAGTGTTGCCGAGGGCAACAGCAAATACGCCCGCGAACTGTTCACGGACGAAGCCGTGTTGTTCGGGTACCTCAACGGCAAATTGGAACATGGTTCTATCGAGCAATTCTATCACAATGTAGATACCGTGGCAGGCGGTGAAAATTTCAAAGCGCGCGTGGATGTTTTGTTTGTGGAAGAAACGCTCGCCGCCGTGCGCGTTCTGGAAGAAGGCTGGGGCGGCAGGATCGACTTTACCGATGTGCTGCTGCTCTTGAAGATGAACGGCGAGTGGAAATGCGTTGCTAAAGCGTATAACCAAAATTCAAACACCATTCAGCAGTAAAGGAGGCTTTATATGTTAAAAGATCTCGGTGTGAAACCTTACACTTTCCCCATGCCCGTTTTGATGATCGCAACCTATGGCGAAGACGGCAAGGTGGATGTAATGAATATGGCTTGGGGCGGCGTATGCGCGGAAAACATGGTCGCACTCAACATTGACGAAGACCATAAGACGAGTGCCAACATAAAGGCACGCGGCGCGTTTACTTTGAGTATTGCGGACATTCCGCACATTGAAGCGGCGGACTTTTTCGGTATTGCCACCGGCAACAAAATGGAAGATAAGTTCGAGCGTTCGGGCTTGCACGCCGTAAAGAGCGGTCGAGTGGATGCACCTGTCGTGGAAGAATTTCCGCTGACGCTCGAATGTAAAGTCGTGGAATGTCAGCATACCGCCTACGGATTTCGCGTGCTTGGCGAGATCGTGAATGTACTCGCAGACGAAAAGGTGCTTGACGAAAAAGGAAAAGTCATCCCCGAAAAGCTGAACGCCTTTGTCTTCGACCAATGCCGCAGCGGCTACTATGCCGTAGGAGAAAAGGTCGGGCAAGCGTGGCAGACGGGTGCAAAACTGATGCGCAAATAATTTATAATAGTTTAAGGAGCCTGAATCTAGAATTTAGGCTCCTTTTTGCCAATTCACAATGAAATTGCTAATAGTTTTACAGCAAGTTAGCCTTGAACTGTCTTTCTCCTCTTTTGGGTATCAGAAAAAGTCTTGCTGTCAAGCCAAAAAAATATGGCGTAAAACTCAAAGCGAAAGAACCTAAACGGCAATATTTTTTTACCGAAGAACTTTAAACCTCTAAAACAGCTTGACCGGCTGCGCCTTTTCCTGATTGGAGGAGGCTGTCGAAAGACAGAGCAAGAAAAAACGAAAAGAGCAGAAAATTTTTTCAAAGTGGCAAGAAACCTTGCC
>DVKK01000008.1 GCA_018716085.1 Candidatus Ornithoclostridium excrementipullorum
GCGCAGGCGGGTTTATACAGACGATCCTCATATTTCACCTCCGCAATATATTATGCTTGCTTCTTCGTTTGCGTTACAATATTTATATTATCAATTATTAATAATTAATATTAAGTATAAATATATTTCAACGACAAAATTTCAATGCAATACGCCGATTTTGCCCCTGATATCAATTTACCGCTCCGCTCTTATAAGTCCGCCAATATTTTCAAAACATATGATTTATATGTAATAACTTTTATTGCTGAATTACATGATCGACAAGTTTACAGCAGCCATATCGTCGGCGCATTCGCTCGACGCATTTACGTTCACGTTTTGTCGTGCGATCGCGGCGCGACGGCATTCCATGACGGACAGGTTTCGGAACGATACGCTTTCATCATCCTGCCGCCACACCGTTCGAGCGCCCGCGCGACAAAATACTTATATTGCAATACCAAACTTGTCCTCCGCGCCATCCCGTGTAGGAAGCATACATAAATGCGAAGCGGCGCAAAAGCGCCGCTTTATATTAATTCCGCCGTATCTAAGCGCGGAATGTCCGCGCTTGCCGAAGCAAGAAGGTCTTTCTTTTATATTATATCTTATTATTGTTATTGAACGATCTTTGACCGAGCTTTACGATCGAACGCTCTGCAAATTACAAACAAGCAGAACTTCGTATCGCGAAATACGTTGAAGCTTAGTCTGCGCGAATACAGCTTTTTAGCGCGGCTACGGTCGCTTTCGGATCCGCCGCACCGAAAACGCAGCTTCCCGCGACCAGCACGTCCGCGCCCGCCCCGACTATCTCCGCCGCGTTATCGACGGTAACGCCTCCGTCGAGTTCGATGACAAAACTGCGGTCGCCGCGCATCGCTCTCAGCTCGCTCAATTTGGGAAGTACGCTTCGGATAAATTTCTGTCCGCCGAACCCGGGGAAAACGCCCATCAGCATCACCACGTCGCAGATATCGAGATACGGCTCTGCAACGGACGCGGGGATATCGGGATTGAGCACTATACCGCATTTTGCGCCAGCCTTTTTTATCGTTTTCAACGTGCCTATCGGATCGTCGCTTGCCTCGGGATGAAAAGTCACGATATCGGCGCCGCTTTTGACAAAGCGTTCGACGTATCTTTCGGGTTTGACTATCATCAGATGCACGTCGAGCGTGAGCGACGTATTACGGCGCAGCGCTTCGATCATCGGCATACCAAAGGTTATATTCGGTACGAATTCTCCGTCCATCACGTCGCAATGCACCCAATCGGCGCGCCAGTCCTCCAAAGCCTTCGCGGCAGCCCCCATAGCCGCGAAATCCGCGGACAATACGGACGGGGCTATCAATATGTCAGCCATAGCGTTTCTCCCATCTTTTCGTCATCTCGTCGTACAGCTGTACGTAACGCATATATCTCTCTTTGGGCAGTTTGCCCAGTTCGACCGCCTCTTTCACGCCGCAGCACTCCTCGACGGTGTGCGTGCAGCCGCGGAAGCGGCAGCCCGATCTGTATTCGTCGAAATCGACGTAGTAACTCTCCAACGTCGCGGGATCGAACAGCGGTATATCGTAGCGCGAAAAACCGCAGGTGTCCGCGATACGAGTGCCGTCGGCAAGCTCTATTATCTCGACGTGCCGCGTCGTGTGCCTGCCTCTCATATGCCGTCCGAGCTCGCCCGTACGCATAAGCCCGTCGCCGCACAGAGCGTTGATAAGCGACGATTTGCCCACGGCGGACTGTCCGGCAAGGCAGAAAAACCTTCCGCGCATCAGCGCTTTCAGTTCGGCTATGCCGTCGCCGCTCGCGGCGCTCACTCCCACGACCTTGGCAAAAGCGCCGTACTCGTCGGAAACCTTGCAAAACAGTTTTTCGCTGTCTTTGAGATCGCTCTTGTTGACGCAGACGATCGCGTCGAGCTGCTGCTGTACGCACCCGACGATCAGTTTGTCGGTCAGCAGAAAATCCGGTTTCGGCTCGACCGCCACTACGACCGCTATCCCTTCGATATTGCTGACGTAGGGACGCGTGAGCATACTGTCCCTTGGCAGCAGTTTCTCTATCACGGGATCGCCCGACAGGTCGACGTCCACGTAGTCTCCGACGTAAAGTTCGCCTTTTTTGCGCAGTTTGCCGCGCGCAGAACAGGGATAGACTGCCCCGTCCGTTTTGACGTAAAAACAGCCTCCGGACTCCTTGATTATCTGTCCGCGCGTCAATCCCTGCATGAACCACCGTCCGAAAGATATCTGCGGCGCAGCTGCCCGCAGGCGCCGTCTATGTCCGAACCGAGCGTGCGGCGGACGGTGTTGCTCGTACCGAGCCTTGTCAATTCGTCCGAAAAAACCTTTACGGTATGCGCGTCCGAACCTTCCAGTCCGCGTTCGGGCACGCGGTTGAGCCTGATGAGATTGACGTGACAGGGGAAGCCTCTGAGCAGCGCGGAGAGTTTCCTCGCGCAATCTTTCGTATCGTTAACGCCTCGGATGAGCGAATATTCGAATATGACTCTGCGCGACGTCTTCTTAAAATAGTATTCCGCCGCGTCGACGACTTCTTTGACCGTATACCTGTTCGCTATCGGCATTATCGTGCGGCGTATATCGTCGTCGGGCGCATGAAGCGAAACGGTAAGCACGGGCGCGCAGTCCTCTCCGGCGAGAGCCCTTATTTTTTCGCACAGTCCGCAGGTAGAGAGCGAAACGTTGCGCCTCGATATCCCGAGCCCTTTGTCCGAACACAATCTACGCAAAAACGCGACTACCTGCGCGTAATTGTCGAGCGGTTCGCCGCTGCCCATCAATACCACATTGGTCACGCCTCTTTTTCCGTCGCGGGCGTTGTCGCGATCCGCCGCCGCCACCATGGACAGCATTTCGGAAGCGGTAAGATCTCTTATCTTTCCTTCGAGCGTGGAAGCGCAGAACCTGCACCCCATGGCGCACCCGACCTGCGTGGACACGCACAGCGTATTGCCGTAGGAATAACGCATCAGCACGCCTTCGACTATATTGCCGTCCCCGAGCGCAAAGAGATATTTGCGGGTGCCGTCCGCCGCGGATTCGAATGTCTTTTCGACGCGGACTGACAGCGTGACCGCGCCCGCGTTCTCCAACGCTTCGCGGAACGCTTTCGGAAGCGACGTCATATCGGATATCTCCGTTCCTTTGAGGATATATCCGCCGAGCTGTTTCGCCCTGAACGGCGGCTGAGAATACTCCGCCGCGAGCGCCTCGAGTTCCTTTTCGGTCAACTCGATAAGCGGTCTCACTCTTCCGTCCTCTTTATCTTAGCCACGAAGAATCCGTCCGATCCCTCGCCATCCGGGAAATACTGCCTGCTTTCGACCAGTTTGTATTTGCGGTGTTCCTTTATGAACCTCTTGACGACGTCGCCGTTCTCTTCTTTGAGCAGCGTACAGGTGGAATAGATCACGTCGCCGCCCGCTTTGACGTATCTCGCGCCGTTGCAGAGTATCCTGTACTGTTCCTGCGCAAGACCGAATATCTGCGACTGTTCCTTGAACAGATAGACGTCGGGCTTTTTCGCCGCTACGCCGAGATTGGAACACGGCACGTCGCACATCACGACGTCGAAAGCGCCGAAAAACGCTTTATTGGCGACCGTCGCGTCCATCAGCCTGATATCGAGTTTGCGGCGCATACGGCGCGCGTAAGCCTGTATGAGATCTAGCCTGTGGTGATATATGTCGCACGCCGTGACGGAGACGTCCTTCGCCATGGCGGAGATATACACCGCTTTGCCTCCCGGGGCGGCGCACATATCGAGGACCTTGGCGCCGTCCTTGACCTCCGCCGTCTTGCAGCAACGCATCGAACATTTGGACTGATAGGTAAAGAGTCCTTCGTCGAACATACCTTTGAGCGCGGGAGAATTGCGGACGAACAGACAGTCGTCGAACTCCGGGTCGTCGTCGTATTCCGCACCCGCCGCGTCCAGTTTATCCTTCATCTCGGCAACCGAAATAAGCTCGGTATTTATCCTCATATGTTCGCGCTCGTCGGGAACGGCGGTGAGGAACGCTTCCGTCTTTTCGAACCCGTACTGCTTGATATACGCCCTTACGATCCACAAAGGCACCGACGCTCTCACCGACAGCCTTGCCGCTTTTTCCTTGGGCGGCGCGGGCGTTTGGCGGCAGAAGTTTTTGAGCACGCCGTTGAGAAATCCGCACGAACCCGCCTTCCCGAGTTCTTTCGCGAGATCGAGGATGTTGTTGACGGCGGCGTAATCGGGGACGGAATCCATGGATCCTATGCAGTACATACCCATTTTGAGCAGCACGGTAACGCTGTTCTGCGGTTTCTTCGACGTCAGACAGCTTATGTAATAATTGAGTTTTACGTCGTCTTGCAACACTCCGTACACGAATCTCGTGACGAATTCACGGTTCTGCGCAAGACATATCCTGCGTGACAGACTTATGGAGGCGTACGCCTGCCTCTTGTACACGTCGGACAATATCTCGTAAACCACTCTGTAATCGTTCATACCTCGATAGTCTTCCCGTTTATATCGGAGTGGCCGAGCAAAAACGCCTCTCCGCTCATTTTCTTTCCGCCCTCGAGCTGCACCTCTTCCAGCACAGCCAGTCCGTCGATAAGCGCCAGATGCAGCTTACCGAAAAACGCCGCGAATTCGCCCGGGAAATATCTCCTGCGCGGACACGGCTCATCCTCTCTCATCGCCCTCGCGCGGTGTATCTTGAACACCTTTCCGTCCACTTTTCCGTATGCGCCGGGCCACGGCGACGTACCTCTTACGAAGTTCACGAACGAGGTCACCGTACCGTTGACGTCGATCAGTCCGCTCTCTTTGCGGAACATGGGGAAATAACTCGCCCTGCTCTCGTCCTGCGGCGTAAAGACCGCCGTCCCCGCCTCGAGTTTGTCCAAAGTGGAAACGATGAGTTCCGCGCCGAGATCCGCCAGCCTGACGAACAGTTCTCCCGCGGTCTCGCTCTCGCCTATATCCAGGGACGCCTGTTCGATAACGTCCCCTCTGTCGAGTCCCAAAGACGTGCGCATCGTCGTGACTCCCGTCGTCTTTTCTCCGTTGATGACCGCCCACTGTATCGGAGACGAGCCCCTGTACGCCGGCAGGAGCGAAGCGTGTACGTTTATCACTCCGTGCCTTGTGAGCGAAAGCAGTCTTTGATCCAATATCTGCCCGTACGCGCAGGTGACCATTACGTCGGCGCCGTATTTCGCCAATTCGTCCGCCCCTCCGTCGCGTACGATCTTTTCGAATTGCAGCACGGGCAGTCCGAGTTTTTCAGCCTCGGCCTTGACCGGCGACGCCGATACCCTGCCTCTGTCGCGCGGTCTGTCGGGTTGAGTGACGACGCACACGACCTCGTGCCGGGACGCCGCTATCGAGCGCAGCGACGGTACGGCAAAATCGGGCGTTCCGAGAAAAACCACTCTCACGCCTTGTCCTCCTTAACAGCCTTGTCGTAATAGAGTATCCCGTCGAGATGATCGAATTCGTGACAGCACGCCCTTGCCGTAAAGCCCTCGAATTCTCCGGTATGTTTTCTGCCTCTGCGGTCGTAATACTCCACTTTCACCTTCTGAGGTCTTATCACGCAGGCGCTCTTCCCGGGCACGCTCAGACATCCCTCCGAGCCTTTTTGAGAGCCGGACGCGGCGACGATGACGGGATTTACGAATTCGAAATAACCGTCTTCCGTCTCGACTACCGCAACGCGGCGCAGCAGGCCGACCTGCGGTCCCGCAAGTCCGCAGCCGTCCGCCGCCAACATGGTTTCGTGCATATCGTCCAACAACTTCGCGAGACGGTCGTCGAACGCCGTGACCTCGCGGCTGCGTTTGCGCAATATGGGATCTCCGTCCAGGATAATGTCTCTCAGTGCCATCTCTTTCTCCTCTCAGCTAAGACTCTGCGGGTCTATCTGCGCGAATACCGAAACGCCCTTGACCCTGTATCGGTCGAGCAGTCCGTACACGACTCGCAGCACCGCGTCTTCGCTGTCTTTTCTCACTCTCATGAGTATCTGATATCTGTATTGCCTTTCTATCCTGCCCACGGGCGACTTCATTGCCCGCATGAACAGGAATTCGTCTTTGTTTTCCAGTTCGTACGCACGCAGTTCGAGAAACACGTTCTTTGCCGCGGCGATGACCTTCTCCTCTATCTCGCCCGTCATCAGTACGCGGACGATCGTCGAATACGGCGGGAATCCCGTGACTTTTCGGACGTTGTTTTCCTTTCGGAAAAACCCGATATAGTCGTATTGCGACGCATAGCGGTAGACGTAATGCCCGGGCGAATACGTCTGCAACAGCACTTTCCCGCTCTTGGCGGCTCTGCCCGCTCTGCCCGCGACCTGCGTGACCAACTGGAAGGTGCGCTCGCAGCTGCGGTAATCGCTGAAATACAGGCTCATGTCCGCATCGAGTATCCCCACGAGCGTCACGTCGGGGAAATCGTGCCCTTTGGCTATCATCTGCGTCCCGACGAGTATCTGCGCCTCGCGCGCCTTGAACGCTCCCAATATGTCCAGATATGCGTCCTTGGTCGCCGTGGTCTCGTTGTCCATACGCAGTATCCCCGTCCCCGGGAACATGGTCTGCAACTCCTGCACGACCCTCTGCGTGCCAACCTTGCCGTAACGTATCCTGTCGCTGCCGCAGACGGGACATCTCGTGAGCATCTTGTACTTTTTGCCGCAATAATGGCATTTGAGCACATTGTCCACCGAGTGGTATGTAAGCGATACGTCGCAGTCCTCGCATTTCGCCACATAGCCGCATTTGCGGCACATCGCGAAAGAGCTGTGCCCGCGCCTGTTCAGAAACAGTATCGCCTGATCGCCCCGCCCGACGGTATCGCGCAGTTCCTCTTCCAACCGCGAGGAGAATATGCCCGTATTGCCTCTTATCAGCTCCTTGGACATATCGACGAGCTCGATCTGAGGCATGCCGTGCGCGCTTATGCGCCTCGGCATACTTATGAGATTGTATTCGCCTTCCTGCGCCGCCTCGAAACTTTCTATGGACGGAGTGGCGCTGCCCAGCACGAGCTTGCCTCCGCCGTATTCGGCGCGGAACCTCGCGACGTCGACGGTGCTGTAACGCGGATTGGATTCGCTGACGTAACTGCCGTCGTGCTCCTCGTCCATGACTATAAGTCCGACGTTGTCGAGCGGAGCGAATACCGCGCTCCTCGCGCCGACCACCACGTCCGCCTGTCCCGTGAGCAATCTCTTCCATTCGTCGTAACGCTCGCCCTGACCGAGCCCGCTGTGCAACAGCGCGACCCTGTCCGAAAACCTTGCGCGGAAATTGCGCAGAGTCTGCGGCGTCAGCGATATCTCGGGCACGAGCATGATCGCCGTCTTTCCCTGCGAAAGGGTCCGTTCGATCGCCCGCATATATACTTCGGTCTTGCCGCTGCCCGTAACGCCGTACAACAGAGAGACCGTCTTGTCCGTAGAAAAAATGCCGTCCGCCGCGCGTTGTTGGTCGGGCGTGAGTTCCACCTCCGATCCTCCTCCGCTCACGTCCCTGTACGGTTTGCGGTAAACGGGCTTGTCCGTCTTTTCGGCGATGCCTGCGGCGATGAGCGCGTTTATCGTCGAAGCTCCGAACTCTCCCGACACCACGCTCAGATACTCTCCGCCCTCGCGCAGCCTCTCCGCGAGTTCTTTCTGCCGCTTTGCGCGCTTGGGCAGAGAGGCGATCTTCTCCTCCGCGCCGTCGGCGAGCGACAGGTACAGCCTGTTGAGTTCCCTTACCCTGCCTCCGCGCATCTGGTTGGGGATGAACAGTCTAAGACAGTCCACGTACCTCAAATAGAATTTGCGCCTCATGAAATCCATCAGCGCAAGCATCCCTTCGTTTATGCAGGTAAAATCGTCCAGTTTCGCCGCAACGGGCTTCAGCCTGGAAGCGTCGACATCGCTCTTATCGGATATCCCGATGCAAAAGCCTTCGAGTTTCTTGTTCCCGAACGGGACAAGCACTCTGTCGCCGCGTCTCAACGCCATATCTTCGGGCACGGTGTAATCGAAGATACGGTCGACTTCGCTGCTGCTTATGTCCACTATGACCTTTGCGATCATAGACAGTTTACTTCGTCGAGTATGATATCGGCAAGTTCGCGCTTGCTCATCAGCGGGCATTCGCGCACTTTGCCCGACGCGGTGATTATCGTCGCGACGTTGGTATCCTTGCCGAACCCCGCACCTTCGCGAGTGACGTCGTTGGCAACGACCATATCCGCGTGCTTGGAGGCGAGTTTTTCCCTCGCTCTCTTTTCCAGATCCTTCTTTTCGGCGCAGAACACCACGAGCCTGCGCCCCTCTTTCACGCTCCCGACGGCTTTGGCTATGTCGGGGTTTTTTACCAGTTCGAGCGTGAGCGAAGCTGACTTTGCCTTGTCTTTGAGCGGCTCGGCAGGTCTGTAATCCGCAGGAGCCGCCGCCTTGATTATCACGTCGCAGTCCTTGTACTCGGCAAGTACCGCGTCCAGCATATCCGCGGTGGACTCAGTCCTGACCACTTTGTCGATAAAGTCGGGTATACGCTCGGTGACGAAGCCGGCGACGAGAACGACGCTGCCGCCTCTGTCCTTGACGGCTTTGGCGATCTCTATCCCCATCTTGCCGCTGGAATAGTTGGATATGAACCGTATCCCGTCCACGTCCTCCCGCGTCGCGCCCGCGGTGACGAGCACCTTTTTGCCCGCGTAATCGCGCACGGGCATCAGCAGATCGATCGCCGCGGCGACTATCTTCTCGGGAGGCGCAAGCCTACCCTTGCCCACGTCCCCGCAGGCGAGGAAGCCCTCGTCCGAATCGACGAAGGCGAACCCGCGTTTTCTGAGCAGAGCCATATTGTCCTGCAATGCGGGATTCTCGTACATATTGACGTTCATCGCCGGGCAGACCAATATCTTCGCCTTTGTCGCAAGCAAAGTGGTCGTGAGCATATCGTCCGCTATGCCGCATGCGAGCTTGTCTATCACGTTCGCCGTCGCAGGAACGACTATCGCAAGATCGGCGCGCTTGGCAAGCGAAACGTGTTCTACCTCCCACGGCGTATTGCGGCGGAACATATCCACGACGACGGGGTTGTTCGACAGCGTCTCGAACGTGAGCGGCGAAACGAATTCCGTTGCGTGTTCCGTCATGATCACGCGCACGTCGGCGCCCGATTTGCGCAGCGAAGACACGACTTCGCACGCTTTATAGCACGCGATGCCTCCGCTTACGGCGACCAGAACGCAGCGACCCGACAGCATAGGTTACTGGTTGTCCCTCTTGATGACGATGGAGCCTTCGTAGACTTCCTTCGCCGCATAGCTGATGGACTTCATGCCCGTTCTGTCGTACAGGTCGGGATACTGCGTATCGAGCTGACGAGCTCTCTTTGCGATACCGCACACGAGCGCATATCTGCACTCCGCTTTCTTGATAAGTTTGTCGATGGGCGGATCAATCATCATAACCGCTGTTACCTCCGTATATCAGATTTTCCAAAAAATATTTATTTCTGCGCGCGCTGCATTTTTCCGCGCGGATTATCGAAGCTATCTCTTCCGCAGCCACTCCCGCGTCTTTATTGACGACGACGTAGTCGTATTCGGAGGCGCGTTTCATCTCGCCGATCGCGGCGTCCAACCTGACGGCAAGCTGTTCCTCCGTTTCGGTACTGCGGCCGCGCAGCCTTTTTTCGAGCGTGCCCCTGTCGGGCGGAGTGAGGAATATCATGACCGTGTCGGGACGTCTCCGCTTGACGACGAGAGCGCCCTTGACGTCTATCTCCAACAGCACGTCGAAGCCTTTGTCGAGCAGGTCCTCGACAAAGCGGCGCGGCGTGCCGTAATAGTTGTCGTAAACTTTCTGATGTTCGAGAAATTCGTCGTTGTGGAGCATCTCCGTGAATTCGTCCGCCGAGCGGAAAAAATACTCCACGCCGTCTTTCTCGCCCTCGCGCGGCGCGCGCGTAGTGACCGAGACCGAGTACCTCATGTTGGGGCACTTTTCGAAAACGTATCTCATCACGGTGCCCTTGCCCGCTCCCGACGGACCGGACACTACGATAAGAAGTCCCTTGTTCGCGTTCGTCCTTGCCATAGCGTCACTCCAGATTCTGGATCTGCTCCCTGAGTTTCTCGATCGTACATTTCAATGCCACGACGCATTCCGATATGCGTATATCGCAGCATTTACTGCCTATCGTGTTACTTTCCCTGTTCATCTCCTGCACGATGAAATCGAGCTGCTTGCCGACTGCGCCGCCCTTTTGCAGCACGTCGCGGAAATGCGGGATATGGCTGTTGAGCCGCGTGATCTCCTCGTCTATCGCGACCTTGTCCGCATAGAAAGCCATCTCGTTGAGGAACTTGCTCTCGTCCACGGCGACGGATCCGAGATATTCGGCTACCCTCTCCCGCACCTTCTCGCCGTGCTTTTTCACGGCGTCGGGCGCGAGTACGGCGATCTTGTCGACCGTTTCCCTCATCTCGTCCAGTTTGTTCAGCATATCGAGTCGAAGATTCTCGCCCTCCTTGACGCGCATCGCGTCGAGCGAAGCGACCGCGTCCGAAAGCGCCGCGAAAAGCGCCTCCGACAGAGCGTCCTCTCCCATCTCCGACGTGGAAAAGCACACCACGTTGTTCTGTTTCAGCAGATCTTTGACTCCGAAGTCGTTTTCTATACCCAGTTCGTCCGCCAATTCGCGCGAAACGGCGACGTACTGTTCGGCAAGTCCGCGATCCACGCCGAGTTCGCCCTTTATCTCGCGCTTGTCCTCCACGTTGACGAATACGTCCACGTGTCCGCGCGTCAGTTTCTCTTTGAGGACTTTGCGCACGCCGTCCTCGGCGAAGTTGAGCGACTTGGGCATCTTTATAGCGAGATCGAGAAATCTGTGGTTTACGGATTTGAGTTCCGCAACGAGTTTGATCTCCTCTCCCTCGTAAACGCCCTTGCCGTATCCGGTCATGCTTCTGACGGCCATAACTACCTCCGATGGAATTTCAACCACTATCATATCACAACGCTCCCCTTTTTTCAATCGAATACGCGTATTAATATTAATAAAAATACGGCGGAGAAACTCCGCCGCGCCGCGTCCGAACGCTCAGAGCGCGAGCATCTTTTCGAATTCGGACTCGTCTATGACTTCTATGCCCAGTTTGCGGGCTTTGTCGAGCTTGCTGCCCGCTGCCTCGCCCGCCACGACGAGATTGACGCTCTTCGACACGCCGTCCGCGACTTCGCCGCCGCGTTCCTCGATCAGTTTCTTGGCCTCGCCGCGCGTATATCCCGACAGCGAACCGGTAAGCACGACTTTTCTGCCCGAAAAAGCGCCTTCGGACTTCTTTGCCTTTTCGAAAGTTATCCCTCCCGCTATAAGATCTTTCACTTCCTTCACGTTTTTTTCGTCGCGCCAGAAAGCGACCGTTCCCGCCGCCATGACCGAGCCGAAGTCGTCCAGAGCTTCGAGAGCCTGTTCGTCCGCCGCCATGACCGCTTCGAGCGAGCCGAACGCGTCGGCGAGCTGCTGCGCGGCTTTCTTTCCGATATTCGGGATGCCCAGAGCGAACAGAAAACGTTTGAGTTCGGTATGTTTGGACTTCTCTATAGCGGCGAGGATATTGGATATTTTCTTGTCCTTAAATCCCTCCATACCGACGAGATCGTCCGCAGTAAGCGAATACAGGTCGGCAAAATTCTCTATCTTGCCTTCGGAATAAAGCAGTTCCAGAGTCTTGTCCGACAGTCCCTCTATATCCATCGCGTCGCGCGATACGAAATGGGAAAAGCGCGACACGAGCGCGGGTTCGCACTTGTCCTTGTTTGTGCAGAACACGAATACGCCCTGTCTTTCAACGGGCGCGCCGCACGCCGGGCAC
Source organism: Candidatus Ornithoclostridium excrementipullorum (assembly GCA_018716085.1). Lineage (GTDB taxonomy): Bacteria > Bacillota > Clostridia > Christensenellales > UBA3700 > Ornithoclostridium > Ornithoclostridium excrementipullorum. Next base: position 11,896 of record DVKK01000008.1, read on the forward strand.
ACGTCGGGCGGTGTTATCTCCCTGCAATCGGGTCCGTTCTCGGCTACGCCGGTGATCTCGGGTATGACGTCGTTCGAACGCCTTACGAACACCCTGCTGCCGATCATTATCCCCTTGCGCGCGATCTCGGAATAATTGTTGAGCGTGGCGCGGCTCACGGTAACGCCCCCGATATCCACGGGATCGAGGACCGCGAGAGGATTTAGCTTCCCCGTACGGGACACCTGCCACACGACGTCGCGCACTACGGTGGTCATCTCTTCCGCGGCGAACTTGTACGCCATCGCCCATCTCGGGAATTTCTCGGTATAGCCCAGTTCGTCCCTGATCGCCAGATCGTCTACTTTCACGACGGCTCCGTCGATGAGAAAGTCCAGGTCGGGACGGCGCTTTTCGATGTCCGAGAGCGCCTCCGTGATCCTGTCCGCGCTGTCCGTAAGAAGATAATAATCGCTGACTTTGAATTTCTGCTCTTTGAGGAACGCGATCATCTCGCTGCCGCGGGCGAAAGTTTTGCCCTCGATATAATTGACGTTGTAGCAGACGACTTCGAGGCGGCGCTTCGCCGTTTCTCCGGGATCGAGATTGCGTATCGCTCCCGCCGCGGCGTTTCGCGCGTTTTTGAGCGGAACGACGTCGGGATCGGAATTGTATTTCGCCAAGGCGGACAGCCGCATTATGCCTTCGCCCTGCACCTCTACGGTCCCCGTATAAGGTATCGACAGCGGTACGCTGTTTATCGTTCTGACCTGTTCGGTCACGTCCTCGCCGATCACGCCGTCGCCACGGGTCGCGGCGCGGACCAGTTTTCCCCCGCGGTAAGTGAGATTGATCGTCAGCCCGTCGAATTTGTATTCCACACTGCAACGCGGCAAACGTCCGTCCGAACCGAGTTTCGCAAGCCAGGCTTTCAGCTCTTCCGTACTCTTGCACTTATCGAGGCTGTACAGCCTTCCGAGATGCCTGACTTGCGAAAATCCCGAAAGAGGTCTGCCTCCCACTCTGCGCGTGGGCGAATCGTCCAATACCCTTCCTTCGCTCTTTTCGAGGGCGAGCAATTCGTCGTACAGAGCGTCGTATTCGGCGTCCGAAACGGCGGGATCGTCGAGCACGTAATATCTGTACGCGTATTCGTTCAGCCTATCGACCAGTTTTCTCATCTCGTCCATATATCACCTTTCATCGACACGGGCACGAAAAATTTTATTCTATGGGTTTGATCGGAGCGAGCCGCATATTGAACATCTTCACTCCGAGCGTATCGAATTTTATCTTGGCGTTTTCGCCCGTTATTTCCGTTATTACTCCGATCCCGAAACGGGAATGCTCCACCTTCATGCCGGTTTTGAACACCGAAATATCCTTGCTCTCCACTGTGCCGGCGCGGGCGTAAGGCGGCGCCTGTCTGCCCCGATCGGCGCGCCGCGGAGCGCTTTTGAGTTCGCCGACGTCGCGGCCTATCTTGCCCATCGCCGCCGGCACGGAACGTACGGTCGCCGTGCTTTCGGGGAGCGGTTCCGGCTTTTTGACGAAGCCGCCCTCAACCAAAAATCTGCTCGCCAGTCCCGACTCGCGCCTGCCGAATCTGAATCTGCTCTGCGCGCAGGTAAGGTAGAGCCTTTTTCTCGCCCTCGTCACGGCGACGTACATGATACGCCTCTCCTCTTCGAGAGCTTTGGGCGTCGTGTCCTGCCTGAGCGCGGGGAATATCCCCTCTTCCAGTCCGACGATGAACACCACGTCGAATTCCAGCCCCTTGACCCCGTGTACGGTAGCGAGCGTTATCTTGTCATCGTCGGCTATCTCATCCGTATCTGCGATGAGCGATACCGATTGCAGATATTCTTCGAGCCCCGCCTCGGGATTGTCCTTGGCGAACTCCTTTATCGATTCTATCAGATTGGCGATGTTTTCCAGCCTTGCGCCTTCCTCGTCGTCGTCGCAGTCGTAATACTCGTCGAACGCGACCTGTTCGTTCACGAAATCGGCGTAATCGCCTATCGGCATATTCCTGTTTTCGTACAGCGCCGCCGCCAGTTCGCAGAACGGCGCGAGCTTGTTCTTTATCTGCGCGGACAGATCGAGCGAAGCGATATCGAGCACGCCTTCGAGCATCGTCACCCCGCGTTCGCGGCACGCGGTCTCCAACTTGGCGACCGTGGCTTCGCCGATCTTGCGGTTGGGTACGTTGATGATGCGTTTGAGGCTTTCCGAATCTCGCGGATTGGCGATCGTTTTGAGATAGGCGAGGAAGTCCTTTATCTCCGCCCTCTCGTAAAACTTCATGCCCCCTATGAGTCTGAACGGCAGATTGTAAAGATTGAGTTTGTCCTCGAAATTTTTGGTGATCGAACTCACTCTTACCAGTATCGCGATGTCTTTGAGAGCGTATCCCGCGCTTTTGAGGTTGAGGATCTCTCCGATAACGTAATCCGCTTCCTGTCTGTCATCATACAGACTGCGGTATACGACCGCGGTTCCCTTCTCGCCGTCCGTCCACAAAGTCTTGCCCATACGTACGGAATTGTTGGCGATCACCTTGTTGGCAAGTTCGAGGATATTGCCCGTAGATCGATAATTGCGCTCCAACTTGTACAGCTTGCAGCAGGGATTGAGTTTTTTGAAATCGATGATATTGCCGACTTCCGCTCCGCGCCAGCCGTATATGCTCTGGTCGTCGTCGCCCACTACGAAAATATTGCCGTATTTGGCGGCAAGCATACGGACGAGCATGAACTGTATCTTGTTGGTGTCCTGAAACTCGTCGACGTGTATGTAACGGAATCTGTCCCTGTATTTTTCGAGTATTTCGGGACGGGTCTTGAACAGCAGCACCGTTTTGAGAAGAAGGTCGTCGAAGTCGAGCGCATTGTTCTCGCCCAGATGCCGTTCGTAGCGGCGGTAGATCTCCGCTATCGCCTCCGCGTGCGGCAGCCCCTTTATCCTTGCGGCATATTCGTCGCATGAAAACGCGTGATTTTTCGCAAACGAGATGTGGTAACGCGCCGTCTTTTTCAACTCGCCGTCGTCCATCCCGAGGTCTTTGATTATCCTCGACACTATCCTGTCGCTCTCGGTGTCGGTGTATATCGAAAAATTGCGCGTAAATCCGCCCAACGACTCTATGTCCGAACGCAGAATGCGCGCGCACAGCGAATGGAACGTGGAGATCCATACGCCCGCCTGTCCCGTGACGGCGGCGACGCGCTCTTTCATTTCGTTCGCGGCTTTGTTGGTGAAAGTGATCGCAAGTATGTTGTACGGGCTTACGCCGCGCTCCTCTATGAGATAGGCTATACGGTACGTCAGCACACGCGTCTTTCCGCTGCCCGCTCCCGCCAGAACCAGCACGGCGCCTTCGGTATCGGTCACGGGCGCGATCTGCTGTTCGTTGAGCAATTCACTGTAATTCATACGGATATTCTACCACAAGCGCGCCGATAAGACAATCTTTTGCTTTGCGAGGGCGTAAAAAAGACGGCTCACGCCGTCCGTTTTTTACTTTCCGAAATTCACAGCGCGACGTTTCCCGCGGCGGCGCGCGACTCGTATTCGCGCTTGACCTTGCGGTATGTCGCGGCTGCCGTGAGCACATATCTTTCGCGCGCTGCCTCGTCGGCGTTGTCGAACACCGAGCTGTCGATAAGTCTCGCGATGACGTCGGTGACCGTGCCGTCGTGTCTGACGATGTCGACGATCTTGTCGTAGACGACTTTGTCCGCCAAAGTGCGGCGCACCGCGTACGCCTTGCGTTCCGCCGCAGCCTCTTTCGTGTAGTAACCGCTCGTGATGCGGTGTTTTGCCTGCCTTGCAAGCGAGTGCATCTTTCTGTCCGTTTGTCTTTGCATTACGCTCCCTCCTATGTTCGGATCACTTACTGAAAGATACCACAAAAACGCGGTTTACGCAACACGGACAGGGGAATTTTTATGCGAAACGCATATCTCGACCGCTATCGAATAATTTCGACAGCCGCGCACGTCTTATCATCGACGGTTTTCGACAAAATATCTTTACTCCCCCTCGCAAAAGAACGACTTCGCGCCACGGCACCGTTTGCCGCGCACGATCTCAGTCCGAAACGACGATCCCGACCGAGGTGCATCTGCGGCTGTTGCAGTCGCTTTCCGAAACGCTGCACGCCGCTACGCAGACGCGGACGTCGGCTTCCGCCCTCAGCGTTATCTTATCTCCCGCCTTAGAAACGGGCGGCAGGACCTTTATGCTGCCGTCGGAGTTTATTTCCGTATTCATGAACAGATTGACGGGGCGTATGATCGGTCTGCTCTCGCCCAGGCAAGCATTGATGTTGGCAAGGCAGTTGGGATGTCCCTTTCCGTTGCCGTAAAAGAACTCGTACATCTCGGGGCGGCAGCACGGATGAAGAAGATCGTGCACTCCGACGTCGTCGGCAACCACGGTAAAAAGCGGTCTGTACAGATTGGAATAGATGATATCGCCCGCTTTGAGCCTGAGGGAAGCGTTGCAGTCTATCGTAACGCCCGAGGACAAAAACTCGTCCGCATTGCCGCTGACCTCGGCAAAAAAGTCAGCCACCTGCCCGCCTTCCCTGTCTATGACGGTGACGGTCTGACCTTTCGTCATCTGCACAGAAACTCCGCTGCATGGCGCTGCGGTAAATTCTCTTGTCATATATCGTCCTCCTCCGCGATCGAAAAAAACGCGGCGCATTACGCGCCGCGACCTTGTCAGGATTTGTACATTCTCTTGCGAGCAGCTTCCGCCTTCTTCTTGCGCTTGACGCTCGGCTTCTCATACGCCTCTCTCTTGCGGAGGTCGCCGATGATGCCGTCTCTCGCGCACTTACGCTTAAAGCGTCTCAACGCGCTCTCCAGAGATTCGTTCTCTCCTACCTTTACAGTGGACATCCTTTTCGCCTCCTTCCCGAGGATCGGGCCGTATTTGCCTTATTATTATATAGGCGGCGCCGCCTTTTGTCAACGGAATGCAAGAGGTTTTCGCGCAAAAGATCAATCGAGAGCCAGCTTGTCCCTTATCGCCGCAAGATCGTATCCTTTATCCTCTCCCGTCGGGCAGACGGAAAGTCCGTCGTCGGTCCTGCGCGGTATCACGTGCACGTGAAAATGGAAAACGCTCTGCTGCGCCGCCCTGCCCGAACAGTTGAACAGATTGACGCCGTCGTAGCCGCACTTTTCGGTATAGTGGCGCGCGATCTTCTGTGCGGCTGCCGTCACCGCCGCCAAGTCTTCGGCTCCGCAATCGCGCAGATCCGTACAATGCGCTTTCGGCACGACCAGAGTATGTCCCTCGAAATCTCCCGCGATATCGAGAAACGCATATGTCTTTTCGTCCTCGTAGATCTTGTACGACGGCAGCTTGCCGCCGATTATCCTGCAAAAAATGCAATCGTCCATAATTATTACCTCCTTTATTCGGCGATCATGCCGTCCCTGTACGGTCTTAGCGCGGTGACGGTGACTTCGCCCTCCGCCGCGGCGGGTATATACGTCTTTATAAACTCCTCGCTGTGCCCTATCGAATATCCGTCCTCGTATGTTTCGACAAGCACGTTCAGCTTCCTGCCTGTGCGGCCGCGCAAAAACGCGTCCTTGCACTCTGCTGCGACTTCGCACGCCCGGGCGACTCTGTCGTCCACGACCTGCGGCGACAGCTGCCTGAACTTCACCGCGACGGTACCCGCTCTCTTCGAGTACCCGAACACGTGGACCTGAGCGAATCCTATCCTGCGCAAAAACGCGGCGCTTTCCGCAAAATTCTCCTCGGTTTCGGTAGGGAACCCGCATATGAGATCGGTGGTGATAGCCGCGTCGGGGAAAACGGAACGTATCTCTCCGACCTTTACGGCATATTCCTCGGCGGTGTATCTGCGGTTCATCTTTCTCAGCACGGCGTCGCTGCCGCTTTGCAGCGAAAGATGGAACTGAGGACAAAACCTCTTCAAGCCCGCAAGCGCGGTCAGCAGTCCGTCGTCGATCGCTCCGACTTCGAGCGACCCCAGCCTTATCCTGACGTCGAGATCGGACAGCGCCCGCACGAGTTCTGCAAGCGACGATCCCGTGTCCTTGCCGTACGACGAAAGATCGATGCCGGTGAGAACGATCTCGCGGCTGCGCCTCGCCACGTCCGCGCACTCCCTGACGCATTCTTCGAGATCGCGTGAGCGGCTCCGTCCGCGCAGATACGGTATCAGACAATAAGAACAGTATCTGTCGCAGCCGTCCTGCACCTTGATATAAGCCCTCGTGCGGTCGTCCGCAGGATCGCTCAGTCCGTCGTAGACCGTAGGTAAAGGCGCCACGTCGGTGACTTTTTCGAGAAAACGCAGAGCCGCCGCCGCTTTATCCGCCGTGCCCGCGATATACGTCACTCTGTCTTTCGCGCGGAACGCATCGGCTCCGTTCTGGCTCGCGCATCCTATGACCGCGACGCACGCCGACGGATTGAACCTCAGACATCTGGTCACGAACTGGCGCGATTTTCGCTCCGCCTCGTTGGTAACGGCGCAGGTATTGAGTATATAGGCATCCGCCCTCTCAAGGGAAGGCGTGACGTCGAAGCCGCGGTTTTCGAGCAGCTTCATGATGCAATCGCACTCGTATTTGTTGACTTTACAGCCCAGATTGCAGACGGCGACCTTCAACGTCCCAGTTCTCCTTTTTCGTAATTTATCACCGCCAGCGCGACAAGCCCCGCGGTCTCGCAGCGCAATATCCTGCGCCCGAGCGACACGGTCCTTACACCTGCGGCGCGCGCGGCTTCGGCTTCTTCGGGAGTAAATCCTCCTTCGCTCCCAATGATAAGCGCTATCTTCGAAGCTCGGTCAAGCCCCTTCACGTCGCCTATCCGTCCGCTCGGTTCGAGTTCGTACGGCATAACGGCGACGTCGAATCCCGCCGCTCTCGACAAAACGTCCGTAAAGTCGGTAAGTTCTCCCACCTCGCAAAGTACGCTCCTGCCGCACTGTTTGCACGCCTCCGCCGCCACTCTCCGCATACGCGCGCGATTGTATTTCGTCTCCTCGGTGCGCGCGCTCGTAAACGGGACGATCTCCGCCGCTCCGAGCTCCGTGCACTTCTGCACTATGTACGCGGTCTTATCCCCTTTGGGCAGAGCCTGGAAAAGCGTTACGGAATACGGAAGCTCGCTCTCGCCGATACGCCTGCCGTCTATATGCGCGACGGCGCCGTCCTGCGATATCTCCGTAAGCGTGCAGTCCAGTTCCTCTCCGTTGCCGGGGCATACGGTCAGCCTGTAACCCACCTTATAACGAAGTACGCGTGAGAGATGTTCGAATTCCTCTCCCGTTATAGACACCTCATCGCCATGTACGGCGCTCGGCGGCACGAAAAATCTTCTTATCTCCATCACCGCGCTCCCAACTCGAAACCGCACCACTCTCCGTCGCGCATTTCTTCCGCGACGTAAAGTCCCCTCTTTGCGAACGCGTCTGCGACTGCGTCCCTGCGCGACAGTATCACTCCGCTGACGATCAGCCTTGCTCCGTCCGCAAGAAACGGGATTATCCCCTCCGACATTCTGATAAGGATATCCGCGGTGATATTGGCGGTGATCAGATCGTATCTGCCGCTCAACCCGCCGAGCAAGTCGGCAGTCTCGACGGTGACGTTGTCCGTTCCGTTGAGAGCGCAGTTGACGCGGGCGGTCTCGACGGCTTTTTCGTCGATATCGCACGCATAGACCGACGCGGCGCCCAATTTCGCCGCAGCTATCGCAAGTATCCCGCTGCCCGTACCGAGATCGGCGACCCTCGCTCCTTCGACGGACTTTTTCTGCATCAGAGCAAGACATATCCTCGTCGTTTCGTGTTCGCCCGTGCCGAAAGCCATACCCGGATCCATCTTGATCGTATGCACGCCCTCGGCGGGCGTATATTCTATCCAACTCGGCACTACGGCGACCGCTCCGCACTCGATCGGACGGTAAAATTTGCGCCACACCGAATTCCAGTCCTCGCCGTCCACCGTCCTGCGCGAAGTTTCCAGCGAACCGACCTCGAACGGACAGTTCTCTCTCAGAGTTTCCAATCCCGAACGCAGCGCGCGTTCCGCTTCGTCGGCGGAGGCGATCGGAAAATATCCGCATACGCGCACGACTTCGCTTGCCGAAAGCACGCTCTCGTCCACGTAATCCCATACCACGTCGCTCCTGCACAGTTGCAGAAAATCGTTTTTGTCGTATATCCCGACGCCCTCGCTGCCGAGTTCGGCAAGGATGTCGGCGACAAGTTCGCTCGCGTCCGTGGTCGTATAAACCGTTATCTCTGCATAATCCATGCCTCTATTATATTGCATGACGGCTCTTTTGGCAAATCTTTGCGCGCCGTCCCGCCGCTTTCGGCAAAGGCGCGTTCCGTCCGCTCGGATCTCTCACAAAAAAAGGAAGGATCCGAAGATCCTTCCCCTCAATGCGGATATTTGTCAGTCTTTCTTCTCTTCTCCGTCGGGAGCCGCTTTTTCTCCGTCGCCGTTTCCGACGTCGGAAGGTACGAAGTCAAGCTCTCCGTCGGCGCCGACGTCTACCAGAACGGACTGCCCTAACGCGACCTTACCCTCCAGGATACGCTCGCTGAGTTCGTCCTCGATGTATTTCTGTACCGCCCTGCGCAGCGGACGCGCGCCGTATTCGACGTTGGTCCCGTGTTCGACGATATAACTCTTCGCCGCGTCGCTCACGGTGATGGCTATGTTCCTGTCGCGCAATCTCTTTGCGAGCTGATCGGTCATCATCGTGACTATCGCGGACATATCCTCCTTGCGCAGCGGGCGGAAGATTATCACGTCGTCTATACGGTTGATGAATTCGGGACGCATCGCTCTCTTGAGCGCTTCGAGCTGTCTTTCCTTCATGTTCTCGTAATCGGTCTCGTCGTCGGAAGATCCGAAGCCGAGCTTTGCTTTCGCCTTTATCTCGTTCGCGCCGATATTGGAGGTCATGATGATTATCGTATTCTTGAAGTTGACCGTCCTGCCGTGGGAATCCGTAAGTCTGCCGTCTTCGAGTATCTGGAGCAGGATGTTGAACACGTCGGAATGCGCCTTCTCTATCTCGTCGAACAGCACCACCGAGTAGGGCTTTCTGCGCACTTTTTCGGTCAGCTGTCCGCCTTCTTCGTACCCCACGTATCCGGGTGCGGATCCTATCAGCTTGGAAACGTTGATCTTCTCCATATATTCGGACATGTCTATCCTTATCAGCATATTCTCATCGCCGAACATCGCTTCTGCCAAAGCCTTGGACAATTCCGTTTTACCCACGCCCGTGGGACCGAGGAATATGAACGATCCGATAGGTCTCTTGGCGTCCTGTACTCCCGCTCTTGCTCTGCGCACCGCTTTGGCGACCGCGGAGACGGCTTCGTCCTGTCCGACCACTCTCTTGTGCAGTATGCTCTCGAGGTTGAGCAGCCTCTGAGCCTCGCTCTCGGTCAGTTTTACGACGGGGATATGCGTCCATGCGGACACGACTTCCGCTATGTCCTCCTCGCCGACTTCGAGCTTGCTGTCGCCGTGTTTCTTGACCCATTCGCTCTTCTGTTCGGCTATCTTGGCGCGCAGTTCTTCCGCCTTGACCTTGCACTTCTGAGCGTCGTCATAGAGTTCGCGGCTGGCAAAACTGTCCTTGTCAACAAGGATACGGTTGAGTTCGTCCTCCATCTTCTTTATGGAATCGGGCAGTACGAAATTGCTTATCCTCTTTTTGGAAGAAGCCTCGTCTATCAGGTCGATCGCCTTGTCGGGCAGGAACCTGTCGCTGATGTACCTGTCGGACATCTTAGCGGCGGCTTCGAGAGCCTCGTCCGTTATCTTGACGTTGTGATGCTCTTCGTACTTGGGTCTTATGCCTTTGAGTATGGTGATCGTGTCCTCGACCGACGGCGGATCGACTATGATCTGCTGGAATCTGCGTTCGAGCGCGCTGTCTTTTTCTATGAACTTGCGGTACTCGTCCAGCGTAGTCGCGCCGATGGTCTGCATCTCGCCCCTCGCAAGCATAGGTTTGAGAATATTGGCGGCGTCGATACCGTTTTCGGACGAACTTCCCGCGCCGACGATCATGTGTATCTCGTCGATAAACGTGATTATGTTGCCGTTTTTGATTATCGCGTCGATAGCCTTCTTCAGCTTCTCTTCGAAATCGCCCCTGTATCTCGTGCCCGAAAGCAGCGAAGTGATGTTGAGCGAGAACACCGTCTTGTTGCGCAGCATCTCGGGTACGTTTCCGTCCACTATCGACTGCGCCAGTCCTTCGACGATGGCGCTCTTACCTACGCCGGGTTCGCCGATAAGCACGGGGTTGTTCTTTGTACGGCGGCAAAGTATCTCGATTATCCTTTCGATCTCCTTGCTTCTGCCTATGATCGGGTCGAGTTTTCCCTGTCTTGCCTTTTCGGTAAGATCCTCGCCGAGATCGCGCAATTCGAGCGGCAGTTTAGACGACTGCTTCTTGCTTTCTTTTCCGCTTCCGCCGAAAACTCCCGTGTCTATCCTCTCTCCTTCGCCTCCGTCGCTCTGTCCCGAAAAGCGTCCCGTCGCGCCACCCTCGAGAGTCTGCATCATAAGTCTTACGCGCAGCATCTCAACGTCAACGCCCAGTGCGCGCAGCGTTCTGTCCGCCTGCGAACCGGTCTCTTCCAGAAGCGCCATTAGCATGGACAGCGAATCGATATTGCTGCGCCCCACTGCCTCGGCGGTCGTCTTGCTGTTGACCAATATCCTGCGCACTCTCGCGCTCAATTCGACCGTGGTGGTCGGTTCGTCGTTTTCTGGCAGGAGCGCGTCGACCAGCGACGCGGGGTCTATCGCTCCTCCGATCACCTCGGCGGCGGCGCAGTCGGCGGACGCAAGCCCCGCAAGCAGGTGTTCCGTGCCCAGCAGTCCGCCCTTTCTCATGGCGTATCTCTGAGCCGCTTCTATCGCTCTTTCGCATTCTTCGGTAAAATTTCTTGCCATTTTTCATATCCTCCTTCAGATGGTCTTGCCTACCAGCGCGGCGCGCGCTCTGTCGCGCTCCTCCGCCGTAAGCACTTTTTTTGTAAGGATACACATCATCGCGGGCTGCGACAGCACCGCCAGATTGTCTATCCTGTCTATGTCTTTGTCGATATATCCGAGCGCGACGCCCAGTCTTACGTAACCGAGCAGATTCATAAACTCGGACGAACTGATCTTGCAGCAGTTGGTCAGTATCCCGTAACTGCGCATGATCTTGTCTTTGAGATCCAGCCCCAATTCCTTTTTGAGTTTTTCACGCTCGCGTCTTTCGAGTTCCACTATCTGGGCGACTGCCTTTCGGAACAGCTCCTTGATCGTTTCCTCGCTCTTGCCGACCGCCGCCTGATTGCTGATCTGATACTCGAAGCCCTCCGATTCGGTGCCTTCGCCGTACGCGCCGCGGGTCGTAAAGCCGATCTTCTGCAGACTTGCGACCAACCCCGACATCTTTCTGCCTATCGTCAGCGCAGGAAGCGAGACCATCACCGACAGTCTCATCGCCGCGCCCAGATTGGTCGGACAGGCGGTCAGATATCCGAAAAATCTGTCGTACGCTATATCCGCTTTCGACGCAAGCAGCTTGTCGAGCCTCAGCAGTTTGCCGTACGCGTTGTCCAAGTCGAAGCCGGGCATTATGCATTGTTCGCGGATATGGTCTTCTTCGTTGACCATGATCGAGATCGTTTCGTCGTCGCCGATAAAGACTCCTCCGTACGGTTTGTCTACCAGTTCGGAACTGATGAGGTGTTTTTCCACGAGCGACTGCTCGAAGACCTTGTCCATCTCTCCGGTCTTGTAAAATTTGCCTTTGAACAGCTCGTTGCAACAATCGTTGACGGTCTTCATCAATACCGAGTATATCTCTTCCTGTCCCGTCAGTTTATGCGGAAAAGGCAGACCTTTGATATTTCTCGCGAATCTCACTCTCGTGGAGATGACCACGTCCTTGTTTTTTTCGGTGTTATTCATTGCCGCCTCCCGTCAGCTCTCCGAGCTGTATCTTGAGTTTTTGCGCCAGGATGTAATCGCCCTCTTTCGCCGCAGCATGCATCCTGTCGCGAAGATCCGCTATCTTTTCTTCGCGGGTCATTTCAGCCTTCTTTTCCTCGGCAGAGCCCGTACTCTGCGCGCCGACCGACGGACCTCTGCCTTTGTATTCTCCGCCTCCGAGCTGAGAAACGTAACTGCGCGCGAGATCGTAAAACACATTGTAGCACTCGCTGCATCCGAACTTGTAGTTCGCCGCTATCTCGTCCTCGGTCGCGCCGCATACGGGACATACCCGTTTCTTCGGCCGCTCGCGATGCTCCAGAGGATTGCCCAGGATCATCGCCTCGAACGCTCCGCCCTGGAAAAAATCTTTGAGCCAGTCTCCCGACGTGTTCAGCTGTTTTGCGCAGTCGCTGCACATCCACCGCTCGACCGTCTTGCCGTTTATATTGAATTTTACGAAGTTTGTCGCATACTTCGAATGACAGACTTCGCATATATGCCTTTCGTTTTCCATTTCCGTTACCTCCTTATCAATCCTATCAGGATCTCTTTGAATACGTTCTTGCGCAGTTTTTCCGCCATCGGAGCGGCGAGCGCCCTGTCCGACAGCGCGCTTTTTATTATCGCGCTTTCGCCGTCAGTAAGTATCCCGTCGCGGCTCAGCCTGTCGGTGACACCGACAGCTCGGTTGTACGTCAGACTGTCCATTTCGTCGATCTGTTTCAGCAGTTCAGGCAGCAGATCGTCCTTCGTCCCGACGATCTTGGCGACCGTTATGCATCCGCCGCCGCCGCGCTTGGACTCGATAACATACCCCTTGTCCACGGAAAACCGCGTCGTCAGCACGTAGTTGATCTGACTGGGCGATACGCCGAAGTAATGAGCAAGATCGTTGCGCGACAGCTGTATGCTGTCTCCTTCCCCGAAAAAGGACTTTATGAATTCCTCGATCGTATCGGATATATTCGCCATGTCTTCCTCCTTTCGGTCTTTGACTTTCTTTGACCTTTGACCTTATTATACCACTTTCCTCCCGCTTGTCAAGAGGTTTTTCGAAATTTTTTTTATCGAGTCGTATTCCTCCCCTCTCCGAACCGCTTGGTTCTTGTAATTAGAAATTATAGGAGGGAATGGGCAGTATGAATAACACGCAAACACTGAAAAATCAATTGCAAAATCTTCAAAATAAAACGGTGGCTTTAGTATATATATTCGAAGGAGAGGAGAAGCCTCGATCCAAACATTTTTTCATTTGGAAAAACGATATAATATCCTGTTGGTCAAATGCGACGTCTAAGTTGAAGTGCATTCCGTTTCTGGTCGATACGAGTTCTTTTGTCGATAAAGCGATCAACCATAAACTGCCCGATGTCGATTATGTTGTGGACATAAACTCCGGGACATGGGATCTGTCGCTGATGGCGCTTGTCCCGTCTGTATGCAGCGACATTGCCGTACCGTGCATTCCGAGCAGCGCGGTTACCATAGTTACGGGAGAAAGCAAACTCTTATCCAATCATATTGCCAGATCGTTGGGACTAAATGTTCCCCGCGATCTGCCGAAAGAAGACAAAACGGGAGTATTCCGACCGATCAACTATGGTAATTCCATGGACGTAACGATCGGTTGGAACGATAAATATAAAGACGGTCTTTATCAGGAATTAATCAGCGGAGTTGAGATATCTACGCCGTTACTGTACGATCCAATATCGCGGCAACTTGCTGCTCTGCCGACAACGATGCTCATTCCGTCGACAAAAGACCCCGATTGGATCACTTCCGAATCGTGCAAAAAAGTCGGATATGTTTACAAAAACATTCGTCTTTCGGAGAGTTGTATAAATCAGTTTATCTTGTTGGCGCAGACCATCGGCGTTAAATCATACTGCCGCATAGACGCTCGAATAAAATGTGCCGATATCGATAAACTGTGCGCAAACGAAGACATCTGTATATCGGAAAATGACGTGTATTTTCTGGAAATAAACGTAATGCCCACGATACGTAGCGGCAACAGCTTCGGGTATTCGTACGATTCGATAGCCGCTTCCGATACTTTATACCCTTATCTGAGTGAATTGACCGAGATATTGGGAGAAAAGCCCGACGTTCACACTTTTGTATTGGCAGCTTCGCTGTTGGCCAACTCAAAACCAGATACTGAATAAATGGAAATTCATCCCGGTCTTTTCCATAAATTCTTTGCGCGCACCTCCGAGCGGGGCAATATTCCCGATTTTATAAGCAGGGCTCAGTAAATCGAAAGCAGGATCGTTTTCGGTTTTTAACAAATTGAGCTGGAATAATATCTGTCCCGAACCTAAAATATTGTCGTTAAGAGCATTCTCGATAAGAGTTTTGATCGGATACGTATCAATCAGATGCTTTCCGAGTCCCTTATTTTGACGAGCGGCTATGACAAGCGTATTCAGGGCATATCTTGCCGTAAGGAACGGAAGATTAAGCGCCTCCTTATTGAAAAAAATAAGGTTGAATATTTCATAAAAATAAGACTCAGGAATATTTTGATATCCAAAACACATACATGTGATCTGATTGCTTTTTATTGCGATTCTCTGTATGATCCTTCCCGAACTGTTTGCGTATTTTAATCCTTCATTAAAATAATTCATAGCATTTCCGACGTCTCCTTTAATAAGATGCACTACACCTGTGTTATTGAAAATATGAGACATTCCTACCAAACCCGGGACAGTATTTACGGCTTCGTCTTTCAGATCTATAAATTGCTTTTCGTTTACCGAACCTGTATCCAATTGCTTTATCAGTAAATTATTGCTGCAGTATATTGCGTGATCGTTGAGCTTGTGTTTGCGGAACGTATCGCGGGCTAATTCCAAAAAAGCCCCTCGTTCCTCCACGCTGTATTGATCCAAAAAGAATGCCTGCCTGTAAACATAAGCCAACAATAAATCATCATCAAGAGCCTTTGCGATCGACAAAGCCTCCTGTATATCTCGTCTGCCTCCGTCGTGGCAAAACACTCGGTACAACTTTAATATGCATAAGAACGATGCGACAATACTACGATCGTACTCTGTAGCGGCATTATATCGGGAGACAGCTTTTATCGTTTCGTCAAGCTCTGCGCGGATCAAAGTTTTATCGTTAAAGAGCATCTGCGTACGCAAACGCAGAATATCAGGAGCAAATCTTTTTATTGCGCAGCCCGAAGTCAATTCATCCGGAAGTAAAATCTCTTTTGACGTATTGGAACACGTATTAAAACATTGATTGGAAAACAATTCCAAAAACTCTGTCAAAGAATCGGCTCCGGCATTTAATACTTTGAATTCAACTTTTTCTCCCGAATTCCGAAACATAATGACATTCGTTTTATCGGGCAGTTTGGACAGATCC
>DVKK01000009.1 GCA_018716085.1 Candidatus Ornithoclostridium excrementipullorum
GCGTATGCGCAGCTTACGGGAAGACAGAAGAGGATAGTGGAAGAGTTGGTGTCCTCCCTTGCGGATATGAACAATCACAGAGGTTGAGATGAGGATAAGAAAGTGTACCGTCGGGGACGCCGCAAGGCTTGCCTCTTTGACGGAGAAAACGTTCAGAAAGACTTTCGGAGGAAGCTGTTCGCCGCAGGATATGGAACGGTACGTCGGAGACAACCTGACCGCAGAGAAGTTCGCCGACGAACTGTCGCGCGAAGGGTCGGTCTTTTTCGCGGCGGAAGATAACGGAAATATCCTCGGCTACATAAAGATCAACGCGGGCTCGGAACAGACCGAGAAGATGCCCGACGGGCGGATGGAGATACAAAGACTTTACGCCGCCGCGGACAGCGCGGGCGTCGGCGTCGGCAGCGCTTTGATGACGAGAGCTTTCGGATATGCGCGCGAAAAAGGGGCGGAAAAGCTGTGGTTGGGCGTATGGGAACACAACGAGAACGCCAAAAGATTTTACAAGAACAGGGGCTTCGGTTTTTTCGGAAGTCACGACTTTTTCGTGGGGACGGACAGGCAGACGGACCTGCTCATGAGCGCGGACGTAAACTCTTCGGCGCGGATACGGTAACCTTCGCTCTGCAAACGGCGGAGCGACGACCGCCCGCCTTATGTCGCGGACAGAAGACAGGATAAGCGCAGGACGCAAACGCGCTGCCTGCGGATACCGAAAGTCCGTCTTCGTAGGCGGGGTGAAGAAAAATTTGCGAGGGAGCGGTTTTGCGTTAAAAATACGGGCGAGGAAAAGATCCTTGCCCGTAATTCGTTATTTGCCGCCGTATCGGTTTATTGCGCCGCGATCACGGTGACCGTGGTCGGAGAACTCTGTCCGTACACGCCGTTCGCTTCCGCGGTGACGGTTATCTGCGAACCGACGCCGAGGCCGCTGATATTGAACGTGGGCGCGGAAGTATAGGTCACTATCCTGCGCGAAGAGCCCTGAGTGTCGGTGAGAAGATATTCCACTTTATACGTGGCAGCTCCGTCCTGTTCCGTTATCGTGACCGTCGTAAGCCCGGTATTCGGATCGTAGGTCGCGGTGACGGAGGGAGCGGAAAGCTGTCCGCGAACGACGACCGAAGTCATCGCCTCGTCCGAAGAGAGGATATCGGGATTGTCGCTGTGAGCGGTGACCCTTATCGAATTGGACCCGACGTTGAGATACTGCGAAAGGTCTACGCTGACCGTTTCTCCGTCTCCCGCATCGTGTCTGCCGGTATCGACGCCGTTGACCGTGACGGTATAATAATCGGCAAAGGACACGTTGGAGAACGTGAGCGTATTGCCGGACATATTCAGACTCGTCGGAGTGGAGAGTGTGATCTGATAGACGTATTCGCAGCTTACGCTTTCGCCCGTGATGTAAAGAATGCCGCCTTCGTCCGCAGCGGAGATGTCGAAAGGTTCGTCATAGCTGTAATTGCCGACCGCTCTGGCGGATATGAGGTGGGCGCCCGTCTGCGAACGCAACAGTTCGGTGACGTCGTATTCGTTGGCGCCGCCGGCAGAGAGCCATTCGCCCCCGTCCACGGAAAATTCGTAGCCTACCGCGCCGCTCACTTCCGCCGCAGTAGCCACAAGCGCGTTGTTGCCGGGATTGACGTTGATGTCGAGGGGAGCGGACAGCCTTTCGATATATACGATCCTGCCGTTATCGTCGGTGAACGTGACGCTTACGGACGAGCCTTCTTTGCGCTCGAGAACAACGGCGTCGACGTCGACGACCGCGGGGCAGGAGTAAGTATCGAGCAACGCGAGCAGATTCGAACTTCCTTCCACGGGATCGCCGTACGAAGATACGAGCGAGGAGACCGTTCCGAACACCGCCGCCTTGGAGTCGTGCGACAGATAGAGCGCGTCGAGTTTGCCCGAGGCGTTTACGTACGCGGTGGAAGCGGACAGATATACCTCTGCGGGATCGTCGGCGACTGCGGAGGTTATCGCCGCGTTTATCGTCAGGGACGATACGTTGGTGAAAGTGGCTTTCGCCGCCTCTCCTTCGCCGAAGCTGATGCTGCCGTTGACGACGACGGTGTGAGCTTCGATATCGATCGGGCCGTTGGATACTACCGTGGAATCGAAACGTATCGCGGTTGCCGCGGAAGAAGTGGAGATCGAGTCGGCTACCGTCGGAGCGCAGAAACGGAACGTGCCCGCGGGGGACGCGACGACTATTGCGGTCGCCGTGACAGAGCCCTGCGCCGTCCACGAATCGCCGTCCAGAGTGCCGACGTACATATCGCCTTCGCCCGTGTTCTCGAACGTGAGCGTACCGTTAACGGTCAGAGTATGTCCGTTGAGATCGAGGTTGTAACCTCTTCCGACGGTCACGTCGCCGTCCACGGTGAGATCAATGTCGAGTACGAAATACGTGCCCCCGTCGTAATTGAGGAAGTCCTCCGCGCTGCTGACGAATATCTTGCCTCTGTTGGCGAAGTATATCGGCAGCGATATACCGAGAACTATCGCCGCTATGAGGAGAAATGCCACGCACGCGATCGCGATCTTCTTCTTTTTGCCCATGCCTTCTTTGTGTTTGGGCGTGAGTTTCGGAGCTTCCGCAACTGACGTTTCCGCTTCGGACTCGTCGTATACTATCGGTTCGGTATCCGATTCGTCATAGACCTTCGGCAGAGGCTCGCCGTCCTCGTCGCGGGTCGGCCCGTCCGAGAGAGCGGAGCCCTCTTCGTCCGCGGGAACGTTTTCGTCGTCCGTCTTCTCCGCAGTATCGCCGTCTTGCGGCGTATTTTCCGAGGGGGCGTCGTCTTCTTCGAAAACGACCGCGTCGTTCGCCGACGTGGGCTGCAGATCGGAGCTCTCGTCCGCGCCGACGGACCCGTCCCCGTCAAAGGGATATTTTTTTTCGTCGTCCATTTATTTTCCTCCGAGAAATTTGCTTATGAGGTCATGGCATTCGGGGTAGTATACGCCCGTTGCCGCAGCCGTCTTTTCGCACATCTTCGATGGCGAGCCCGCTTTTTCGCCGTCGGAGCGGTAAAGCACGAACGGCACGGGATCGGAAGTGTGGGTTTTGAGTTTCAGGGGCGTGGGGTGGTCGGGCATGATCAGCATGGAGAAGGGTATCCCTTTTCCGTTCAGTGCGTCGCAGATATATGACACGACCTTATTGTCGATGAGTTCGATCGACAGTATCTTGTGTTCGAGATCGCCCTGGTGTCCGCACTCGTCGGGGGCTTCCATATGTACATAGACGTAGTCGCAGCCGTCCTCGGTCAGCGCTTTTACCGCGGCTTCCGCTTTGCCGTCGAAGTTCGTTTCGTAAGTGCCCGTCGCTCCCGGGACGTCGATGACGTTCATCCCGGCGCCCACTCCGATGCCCTTGACGAGATCGACCGCGCTGATGACCGCGCCTTTCAGTCCGAAAGACTTATCGAACGGCTGCAATGCGGGACGTGTGCCTTCGCCCCACAGCCATATGCTGTTGGCGGGATTTTTGCCGGCGGCGATCCTTGCCTTGTTCACGGGATGGTCTTTGAGCAGATCGTACGACTTTTTCATGAGCGACAGCATACGTTCGCCGTACAGACCTTTTGGCAGATGCCCGTTCACGCATTTGTCGGATATGTCGTGCGGGGGAGTGAGCTCCGTCCCCAATTCGGCGCGGTGCTTGACCATGCAATGACGGTAGCTTACGCCGTTGAAAAAGTCTTCGCCTTCGCCTCCGAGATTCTCCTGCACGTATTCGACGAGTATCTTTGCCTCTTCGTTGGATATCTCGCCGGCGCTGTAATCCTTCATTATCTTGTTTTCGTAGGGCTCGTCGTCGGAGAGAGTCACGAGGTTGCACCTTACCGCGATATCGTCGTCCGCAAGGTCGATACCCATGCTGAGCGCTTCGAGCGGAGATCTGCCGCTGTAAAATTTTGCGGGAGGATATCCCATGACCGCGAGATTTGCGACGTCGCTCCCGGGCTTCATACCGTCGGGGACGGTTTTGACAAGTCCGAGTTCGCCCCTTGCGCAAAGGGCGTCGATTCTGGGTTTGTCGGCGACTTCGAGCGGCGTTTTGCCGCCGAGCGCGTCGCAGGGCAGATCTGCCATGCCGTCGCCGAGTATCACTATATATTTCCGTTTTTCCATTTTTATCGCTCCGTCGCGCGCGACGCAGCGCGCGCTGTTTTTATTTATTCTAATATCATTCTTTTCGCTTGTCAAGCGCGCGCCCGTCGCTTCGTACGCGGGCGTAAGCCTTTCAATGCCGCGGACGGGTCCCTATCGCAAACTTTTCGTTCCGTACGCAGGCGTACTCAAGCCGGAGCTTTCCGAAAGAGCGAAGTGCGCGATCTTCGTCGGCGCAAACGCGATCCGCGGGCAAAAAAATATCCCGAATCGCTTCGGGATATTTTTTGTCCGTCGTTGACGGAAAGCGCTTGTCAGTCGCAGTTTCTGCTGCCGCAAGCTTTGTCGCTGCCGGACTTCTTCGCGGAGTCCTTGCGGGCATTCTGCTTTTGCTGCTGCTGTTGCTTGGCCATCGTCTTACCTCCTTTGGATTCTGCCTATATTGTTGGCAACGGAGCCTCGTTTTATCCGTGTACGCGCAAACGAAAAACGGATCGGCGAAAAGAGCGGCGCAGTAAGTGTCTGCGTTACCGTTCCCTGCGAGCGCGGCTGTACGGTCATGTAAAACGGCCCGACAGCATCGCCGCGCGTACGAAAGAAGCGTTTTCTCCGAAGCAGGCGAACAGATCGTCCGAGGTCGCCGATCTTCCGGAATACGTTTTGCGAAACAGCGCCAGCGCATCGCAGAAAACTTCTTCGCCGAGTACGCCGCAGACACCGTCCGCAAGCGCGGCGGCTTTGCAGTAGACCGTCACGTAATAATCTCTCTGCGACTCGTAGTCGTACAGCGAGCGGCTCACGTCGAGAGAACTTTCGCCCGCGTATCGCGCGGCGGTATCGCGGGCGGTCGCGGCAAGCGCGTCGGCAAAAGCGCCCATGCCCGCGCGGCGGAAATACAGTATGACCGATATCTGCGCCAGCGATTCGTCCAGCCACGGATAGAGGACCTGATCGGACCCGACGTCCGCGTACCACCACTGATGAGCGGTTTCGTGTACGATACACGACGCGGTCTGCGAGGGCGAAAGACTGTCGGAAACATAAACGATCCCGCAGTATTCCATACCTCCGCCGTAGAAAGGAAGCCGCACCACCGTCAGAGAGGCGCGCGACGGAGCGCCGAAAGCAGCCGCAAACACGCACATCGCGTCCAATGCGGTCTTTGCGGCAAATTCCGCCGAGCCGCCGTCTTCGGCGTATGCGGCGACCGAAAAGCCGTTCTTTTCCGCGCGGTAGACCTCGGCGCTTCGCAGCAGGACAAGGGTCAGATCGCGCGAGTCTTCGAGGATCGTTCGGCTTCCGCCCGGCACGTCCGAGACCTCTCCCGGCGCGGCAAGCGCGTATTCTTCGGGATATAGCACGGTCACGTCGTAATCGCTCTGACCGAAGGCGAACGGGTCGCCGATCGGCAGATACGGATGTTGCGTAAAGCCGTCGTCGCAGGCGTAAAGACGGGGCAGGAAATCTGCCAGTCTTACCGCGAAGTCGTCGTATCCGTAACGCATCTCGTTATGAGGCAGAGAAAGAGTGTATTCAAAATAAAATTTTCCTGTCCGTGTAGATAAAACGCCATCATCGGGATATACGCAAACGGTTTGTCCGTCCGTGTCGAAGCCTTGCGCGTCACCCGTTACCGACAGGGAGGAAACCTCTCCCGCGTCAAAGCCTCCGGGATAGGCGGAGGCAAGATCGGACGGAAGGACGGGCGCGCTTTCTTCCGATACGAACAGCAGAGGATAGAGAGCGAAAGGAAGCATATCGCAGCCGTCGGGGAGAAGCCGTACTTCGGCGCATACCGACACGTTGACTTCTTCGGGAGAGTTGAACTCCACGACGGCGGAATACGTCGTTTCCGGTCCCGTTTCGGCGCAGTCGTAAGAGCAGGCGGCAAGCGCGGGACAGAGGAGAGCGATCGTTGCGGCGACGGCGAAAATGCGTTTCACTCTATAACTTTATTCCCGCGCGGGCGCAGGTATGAAAGCGGGAAAGAGCAGGTCTTCGGACGGAGAGCGCGAATGGAAGACGGGGACATCGAAAAAACTCCGAAAACCGAAAAATTTTGCTTGACATAGTCGGAAAGCGAGATTATAATATCCCCATAAAACGAATAACAAAGGCAACAAAGGCGTTGCGGAATTGTCGAAAGACATTTTCGCGGCGCCTTTTTCTTTTCGGAGGTAAAACATGAAAGCGTCTGAAATTTTCGGTGAAAACGTATTCGACCTCGCGGTGATGCGCGACAAACTGCCCAAAGACGTCTATAAGTCTTTGGTCAACACGATAGGAAGCGGCGCGCCGCTCGAACCGGGCGTTGCCAGCGTCGTCGCGAACGCGATGAAAGACTGGGCGGTCGAAAAGGGCGCGACACATTTTACGCATTGGTTCCAGCCGATGACCGGTATCACTGCGGAAAAGCACGACTCGTTCGTGTCGCCCGACAAGGACGGCAAGGCGATCATGGAGTTTTCGGGCAAAGAGCTCGTGATGGGCGAGCCGGACGCGTCGAGTTTCCCCTCGGGCGGAGTCAGAGCGACTTTCGAAGCGAGAGGATATACGGCGTGGGATCCGACGTCGTACGCTTTCGTCAAGGACGGCACTCTTTACGTGCCGAGCGTGTTCTTCTCGTACAGCGGCGAAGTCCTGGACAAAAAGACCCCGCTGCTCAAAAGCATGAGGGCGCTCAACCGCGAAGCCATGAGGATATTGAAGATGTTCGGATATGCCGACGTAAAACAGGTCTTCTCCACGGTCGGCGCCGAGCAGGAATATTTCCTTATAGATAAGAAGGATTATCTGAAAAGGAAAGACCTTATCTATACGGGAAGGACGCTGTTCGGAGCGAAACCGCCCAAGGGGCAGGAACTCGAAGACCACTATTTCGGCGCCATCAAGACCAGGGTGTCCGAATATATGCGCGATTTGGACGAAGAGCTGTGGAAGCTGGGCATTTATTCCAAGACCAAGCACAACGAAGTCGCTCCCTCCCAACACGAACTTGCCCCGCTTTTCGCGTCGTCCAACCTCGCCAACGATCAGAACCAGCTCATCATGGAGATGATGAAGAGGGTCGCGGACAGACACGGCATGCACTGCCTGCTGCACGAAAAACCGTTTGCGGGCATCAACGGCAGCGGCAAGCACAACAACTGGTCGATGAGCACCGATACGGGAGTCAATCTGCTCGACCCGGGCAGCACGCCTGCGGAAAACAGCCGTTTCATGCTGTTCTTCGCCGCGGTCATAAAGGCGGTGGACGAATATCAGGATCTGCTCAGACTGTCCGTCGCCAGCGCGGGGAACGATCACAGACTCGGCGCGAACGAGGCTCCGCCCGCGGTCGTATCCGTGTACGTCGGAGAGGAACTTGCCGAGGTGCTCAAAGCGTTCGAAAAGGACGAAAAGTATGCGGGACGCAAAAAGAGCGTCATGAAACTGGGCGTGGACACTCTGCCCGATCTTCCCAAGGACACTACCGACCGCAACCGTACGTCGCCGTTCGCGTTCACGGGCAACAAATTCGAATTCCGTATGGTGGGATCGTCGTTCTCGCTCGCGGGACCGAACATCGTCATCAATACGATCGTCGCGGACGTATTGCGCAGATTCGCGGACGAGCTGGAGAGTGCAAAAGATTTCAACGCTTCCGTCCACGATATCGTCGTCAGAACGATCAGAGAGAACAAGAGGATCATATTCAACGGCAACAACTATTCGGAAGAGTGGCTGGAAGAGGCGAAGAGAAGAGGACTTTCCAACCTCAAAAACGCCGCGGAGGCTCTGCCGCTGTTCGCCGAGAGAAAAAGCGTCGAGCTGTTCGAACGCATGGAGGTCATGTCCGAGCGCGAGGTGGTGACGAGGACGGAGATTATGCTCGACAATTACTGCAAGGTCCTCGCCATCGAAGGGCTTACTATGTCGGAGATGGTCAAGAGAGATATCTATCCCGCAGTAGATTCCTATATCGCTTCGCTGTGCAAGACGGCGGAGAAAAAGAGCAGGCTCGGCGCGAGCAGCAAAGTGGACGAAGAGCTCGTCCGCAAACTCTCGGACGCCGCCGAAACGATGTGGACAAAGACGGAGGAGCTTGACCGCCTGCTTGCGGATGCCAGATCCGTCGAAGGCGCCGCCAAACAGGCCGCGTTCTTTGCCGACAGGGTGCTTCCCGTCATGCAGGAGATCAGGATCGTGGCGGACCGCACCGAGACCGAAACGCCCAAGGGCGTATGGCCGTACCCGAGTTACGGAGAATTGCTGTTCGGAGTCTGACGTTCCGTTCGGCACGAGGTGATAGTGATGTTGTTGAGAGAAGGGCAGTTCAGGAACCCTTCGGGATGCGCCGTATCGGCGGTGATAGACAGAAGCGGAAAACCGATGAGCGGGGAGCGCATGATCAGATCGATATCGATCATGCGCGACCGTTCCAACGGTCTCGGCGGAGGATTCGCCGGCTACGGGATATATCCCGATTACAAAGAATTTTACGCGTTTCATTTGTTTTACGACTCCAAGTCGGCAAGGCAGGAGACGGAGGCTTTCATTACGCGTCATTTCGAGATAGCGTATTCGTCCGAGATCCGGACGAGAAAGATCCCCGAGGTCACCGACGAGCCGATAATATGGAGGTATTTTCTCGCGCCGCTGTCGCGTAAGCTCGCGGACAGCCATCTCGACGAACGCGAATACGTCGCGCGGTGCGTCAATCGCATCAATGTGGAGATAGACGGCGCGTACGTCTTTTCGAGCGGCAAGAACATGGGCGTGTTCAAAGGCGTGGGATATCCCGAGGACATCGGCAGATTTTACCGACTGGACGAATATTACGGTTATTGCTGGACCTGTCACGGCAGATATCCGACCAACACCCCCGGGTGGTGGGGCGGAGCTCACCCCTTCGGACTGCTCGATTATTCGATCGTCCACAACGGGGAGATATCGTCCTACGACGCCAACCGCAGATATATCGAGATGTTCGGTTACAAATGCACGCTCAAGACCGACACCGAGGTCATCACGTATATAGTGGATTATCTGGTGCGCAAGCGCGGTCTGACGATGGAAGAGGCGGCGAAGGTGATCGCGCCGTCGTTTTGGACGACGATAGACGGCAAGAGCGAAGATGCCCGGAGAGAGGAGACCTTTCTGCGCCGCGCGTTCCCGTCGCTGTTGGTCACGGGACCGTTCTCGATCATAGTCGGATATACCGGAGGGATAATGGCGCTCAACGACAGGCTCAAACTCCGCTCCGCGGTATGCGCCGAAAAGGGCGATATCGCATACGTTGCCAGCGAAGAGAGCGCGATCCGCGCCGTCGAGCCCGATCTCGACAAGGTATACGCTCCCGCAGGCGGAGAGGCGGTCGTATACGAACTGTACGACAAGGCGGAGGTCTGACATGGCGGCTTACGTTTATCCCGAATACGAGGTGGTCCGCGACAGGACCAAGTGCATAAACTGCCGCGTGTGCGAGAGACAATGCTCCCACGGAGTGCACGCCTATCTTGCGGGCGCGAAAACCATGACGGAAGACAGCTCCAAGTGCGTCAACTGCCACCGCTGCGTCTGTATGTGCCCCACGCACGCGCTCAAGATCGTCAAGTCGGACGATACTTATAAGCTCAACGCAAACTGGACCTGCCGTACCGTCAACGAGATATACAGGCAGGCGGACACGGGCGGAGTGCTGCTTTCGTCGATGGGCAATCCCGCGGAATATCCGATATATTGGGACAAGATGCTCATCAATGCTTCGCAGGTGACCAATCCGCCGATCGACCCTCTGCGCGAGCCCATGGAAACGGAATTGTGGCTCGGCGCGAGGAAAGTGAGCATAGAACGCGACGAAAAGGGTAGACTCAGAGATACTCTTCCCGTGCAGCTCAAACTCGATTTGCCGATCATGTTTTCGGCGATGAGTTACGGCTCGATAAGCTACAACGCGCACGAAAGTCTTGCGAGGGCGGCGGCGGAACTGGGGATATATTACAATACGGGCGAGGGAGGTCTGCACAGGGACTTCTACAAGTACGGCGCAAACACGATCGTCCAGGTCGCTTCGGGCAGATTCGGCGTGTTCAGGGAATATCTCGAAACGGCGGCGGCGATAGAGATCAAGATGGGACAGGGCGCCAAGCCCGGCATAGGCGGACATCTTCCCGGCGCGAAGATAACCGCCGACGTCGCCGAAACGCGTATGATCCCCGAGGGAACGGACGCGATCTCTCCCGCGCCGCATCACGACATATATTCGATAGAAGATCTGCGTCAGCTCGTCTGGTCGCTCAAAGAAGCTACGGACTACAAAAAGCCCGTGTTCGTAAAGATAGCCGCAGTACACAATATCGCGGCGATAGCCAGCGGGATCGCCCGCAGCGGAGCGGACGTGATAGCGATAGACGGTTTCAGGGGAGGTACGGGCGCGGCTCCCACAAGGATACGCGACAACGTGGGCATTCCCGTCGAACTCGCGCTCGCACAGGTCGATCAGCGGCTGCGCGAAGAGGGGATAAGGGACAACGTCTCCGTCGTGGTCGGCGGATCCGTCAGGTCGAGCAGCGATCTGCTCAAAGCCGTCGCTTTGGGTGCGGACGCGTGCTACATCGGCACCGCGGCTCTGCTCGCACTGGGCTGTCATCTGTGCCGAAGCTGTCACGACGGCAAATGCAACTGGGGCATAGCCACCCAAAGACCCGATCTGGTCAAAAGGCTGGATCCCGAGATCGGATACAAGAGGCTGGTCAATCTCGTGACCGCATGGAAACACGAACTCGAAGAGATGATGGGAGGCATGGGCATCAACTCCGTAGAGGCGCTGAGAGGCAACAGGCTGATGCTGCGCGGGATAGGACTGACGGACAGAGAACTGAAAATACTCGGCATAAAGTGCGCCGGAGAATCGATTTGAGGCGGGTATGAGGATAGACGCAGGAAATATGTCGTTCCGCGAACTTGCGGACGCGATAAAAAATTCTTCGGACAAAGAGACGGTCGTAGACGGCTGCATAGGGCAGAGGTATATCGCGACGGCGCTCGGGAAAGGCAGGAAGATCGTAATATCCGGCACGCCGGGCAACGCTCTCGGCGCATATCTCGACGGCGCCGAGATAGAACTGCACGGCAACGCTCAGGAAGCGACCGGCGACACAATGAACGCGGGCGAGATAACCGTGTTCGGCAGCGCGGGCGACGCCACGGGATACGCGATGCGCGGCGGCAGGATATTCATAGAGGGAGATGTCGGTTACCGCTGCGGCATACATATGAAAGCGTACCGCGACAACCGTCCCGCGATTGTCATAGGCGGCAGAGCGGGCAGTTTTCTCGGCGAATATCAGGCGGGAGGAACGATGATCGTGCTCGGCGACAACATAGGCGCCAAGCCCATCGTGGGTTACTTCTGCGGTACGGGCATGCACGGCGGAGAGATATATCTGCGCTGTGACAAAGTGCCCGTCAAGCTGCCTCCGCAGGTAAAAGCGGAGAGGGTGGAAACGCTGCCCGAATATGCGGGATCGTTGGTGAGGCAGTGGTGCGAGAAGTTCGGAAAAGATCCTTTGATCTACACGGGTAAAGGATTTATCAGACTTACGCCCGACAGCGACAATCCTTACAAGAGGATGTATACCGGTAATTGACAGAGCGGCGGCGCGAACGTAAGCGCCGCTTTTCAGTATGCGCGCTCTTTGACACGGAGCGCGTAATGTATTATAATCAAAACGTAAAAACCGCCGAGGCGGAAAAGAGGTGCGCAATGGGATTCACTCAGCAGGACGTTTCCGAATTCGTCAGAGAGAACGACGTCAGATTCATAAGGCTCGCTTTCTGCGATCTGTTCGGAGAACTTAAAAATATCTCGATACTTCCCGATCAGTTGGAGAAGGCATTCAAATACGGTATCGCGTTCGACGCGTCGGCAGTGAGAGGATTTCTCGGCGTGGACAGGTCCGATCTGTTTCTTCGCCCAGATCCTTCGACCATGAGCGTCGTTCCGTGGCGGTCGATGGGCGGGGTCGTCATAAGGATGATCTGCGACATATATTATCCCGACGGAAAGCCTTTCGAGGGGTCGGGCAGATACGTGTTGGACAGGATCAAGAGGCGCGCCGCGGGCATGGGATATTCGTGCAACATCGGCGCCGAGTGCGAATTCTATCTCTTCCGTGAGGAGGAGGGGAAAATGGTCCCGCTCGACGACGGCGGCTATTTCGACGTGTTCCCCAAGGACAGAGGAGAGAACGTCCGCCGCGAGATATGCGTCACGCTCGAGCAGATGGGACTAAGACCGGAAAGGTCGCACCACGAACACGGTCCGGGGCAGAACGAGGTCGATTTCCGTTACGACGGCGTGATGGAGACCGCGGACAACATCGTCACGTTCAGGTGGGTGGTCGCTTCCGTCGCGCGAAACAACGGACTCACGGCTTCTTTCGAACCCAAGCCCGTGCCGGGAGAGAGCGGAAACGGACTTCACGTCAATATATCTCTGATCAAGGACGGGGTCAACATATTCGACGGCGACGGAGCCATGCGCAGGGACGCGAGGTCGTTCATCGCGGGCATACTCAACAGGATATCCGAGATATGCGCTTTTACCAATCCGAAGGAGGCTTCTTACGCCCGTCTGGGAGCTTTCGAGGCGCCGCGTTTTGCGACCTGGTCGAGAGGGAACCGCAGTCAGTTGATTCGCGTGCCGTACGCCTACGGCGACAGCAAGAGGATAGAAGTGCGCAACCCCGACTGCGTGGTCAACCCGTATCTGGTTTTCGCACTGTTGCTCAACGCGGGACTCGAAGGGATAGAGAACGGCGAAGAACTGCCCGACGAGTGCGACGAGAACGCCTATCTCGCGCAAGAGGGGAAATATCCCATGCTTCCCGCCACGCTTTCCGAGGCGAAAGCGCTCGCGGCAAAAAGCGCGTTCGTAGCGGAAACTCTCGGCAAAAAAGCCGCGGAGAGCTTTTTGGAAGGCTGACCGTGAACAGGGCGCTCGTCGTGTCTTCGACCGAATTCAAAACGTCGGCGTTGTTCGGACCCGAAAGCGGTCTGTTCGCCGACGCGGTCGTATGCCGTCGGGCGGACGAGGCGAGGAGAATGATGTCGTCGGACTCGTTTTCGCTCATAGTGGTCAACGCGCCTCTCGAGGACGAGTTGGGCACCGATCTCGCTTGCGACGCGGCGGAGAGGACGAGCGCGGGGATATTGCTGTTTGTCAAGGCGCAGCTTTACGAAGTCACGGCTGCCAAGGCGGAAGGCGCGGGCGTGATCGTCGTGAGCAAGCCGTGTCAGATATCGTATGCGCGGCAGTGCGTCAGGATCGCGGCGGCGACGGCGGCGCGTATGCGGAACATGAAACGCACCGTTGCGAATCTGCAAAACAAGGTCGCGGAGATAAAGACCGTGGACAGGGCAAAATTGGTGCTCATGCAATATCTGGGATTTTCGGAAGAAGCCGCGCACAAATATATCGAAAAAGAAGCGATGAACTCGCGCAAGAGTCGCTTCGAAGTGGCGTCGGAGATACTGCGCACTTACGAAAATTGAAAGATAGGTTCGAAAAAGTGCGTTTTGCCGATTGACAAATCGGCGGCGGAGTATTATCATATAGCTATAAAATTTTTGTCGGACAATGGCGTCCGTAACAGACATGGTGTCTGTTACGGGCGCTTTTTCGTTTGGAGAGAACGGCCGACGCGGAGGGACCATGAAATATATTTTCGTAACCGGAGGAGTCGTTTCGGGATTGGGCAAGGGCATTACGGCGGCGAGCCTTGGCAGATTGCTCAAAAACAGGGGCTACAAGTGCGTGTCGCAGAAGCTCGACCCGTATATCAACATCGACCCGGGAACGATGAGTCCGTATCAGCACGGCGAGGTGTTCGTCACCGAGGACGGAGCGGAAACGGATCTCGATCTGGGGCATTACGAGAGATTCATCGACGAGAATCTGAACAAGTTTTCAAATCTCACGACCGGCAAGGTTTATTGGAACGTACTAAACAAAGAGCGCAACGGAGAATACCTCGGCCAGACCGTACAGGTCATACCCCATATCACCAACGAAATAAAATCGTTTATCCACAACGTCGGCGCGGACAGCGGCGCAGACGTGGTCATCACCGAGATAGGCGGCACGATAGGCGATATAGAAAGTCAGCCGTTCATCGAGGCGATAAGACAGGTGTCGATGGACGTAGGCAGGGAAAACTGCTGTTTTATCCACGTCACGCTCGTGCCTTATATATCGGGGTCGTGCGAGTTCAAATCCAAACCCACTCAGCATTCCGTGAAGGAGTTGCAGGGCATGGGTATCGCGCCCGACATAATCGTCACGCGGTCGGATCTGCCTCTGCCGGAGGAGATAAAGGCAAAGATAGCGATGTTCTGCAACGTGGAAAACGACTGCGTTATCGACAACGTGACCGTGCCCCTGCTTTACGAGGCGCCCGTGATGTTGGAGAGAGAAAATCTCTCCGCGATCGTATGCCGCAAGCTGGGACTTGATCCGCGCGAAGCGGATATGAGCGAATGGGACGCGATGCTCGACCGCGCCCGCCGCGCGGAGGGGCAAGTGAAAATAGCGTTGGTGGGCAAATACGTCCAGCTGCACGACGCCTATCTGTCGGTCGCCGAGTCGCTGCGCCACGCGGGATTCGAAACTTCGCGCAAAGTCGTCATCGATTGGGTGGACAGCGAGGAGATAACCGCGGACAGCGCGGACAGACTTCTTTCGGGCGCGGACGGCATCCTCGTCCCGGGAGGATTCGGATTCCGCGGGATAGACGGCAAGATAGAGGCTGCGCGCTATGCCCGCGAGCACGATATACCGTATCTCGGGATATGTCTGGGCATGCAGATCGCGGTGATAGAATTCGCCCGCGACGTACTCGGACTTGCCGACGCGAATTCGTTTGAATTCGACACGGGCACGAAAAATCCCGTTATAGACCTCATGCCCGATCAGCACGGAGTCAGGTTGGGCGGAACGATGCGTCTCGGCGCTTATCCGTGCGCGGTCAAAGAGGGAAGCAGGCTTTACGGCATATACGGCAGGACTGAGCTTTCCGAGAGACACAGACACCGTTTCGAGTTCAACAACGCATACCGCGAAGCTTTCGAAGATGCCGGTATGAAGATATCGGGGACGTCGCCCGACGGCAGGCTCGTCGAAGTCGTCGAGATCCCCGACAGAAAGTTTTACATAGGGGTGCAATTCCATCCCGAGTTCAAATCGCGCCCGAATGCGGCGCACCCGCTGTTCCGCGAGTTCGTGCGCGCCGCGGCGGATATTGCGGACGGCCGAAACCGGCGTTAGCCGGAGCGATATTTCGTATGAAGGTTTTCGGCAAAGGGCTTTTGCCCGACCGCCGCGAGAGCGGCGCAGGTTTCCGCAGGAGGACGTATGTGTTCGATAATGTGCTGTACGACCAAGGACGTCGACAGAGAAGAATTGATAAAAGTGTTTGACAAGACCGTTTCCCGAGGCCCCGACATGAGCAGGATAGAGGAAACGGCGACCGGCTGGATGTGTTTTCACCGTCTTGCCATAATGGGATTGACCGACAGCGGTATGCAGCCGTTTTCGTTCGGCGGCAGCAAGCTCGTCTGCAACGGCGAGATCTACGGATTCAGGAAGCTTAAGAAACATCTCGAAGAAAAGGGCTATACTTTCGAGTCGGACAGCGACTGCGAGATATTGCTCCCGCTGTATTCCGAGTACGGCGTCGGGATGTTCCCGTTGCTGGACGCCGAATTCGCGTTGGTCCTTTACGACGCGGACGCGGACGACTACGTCGCCGCGCGCGATCCGATAGGTATAAGGCCGTTGTATTACGGTTACGTAAACGGATCGATCGTTTTTGCGAGCGAACCGAAAAACCTCGTAGGTTTCGTAAACGGCGAGATAAAGCCGTTCCCTCCGGGGCACTATTACGCAAAGGGTGCGTTTGTCCGTTATTGCGACATGACCGCGGTGGAAAACGTTGTGTCCGGGCCGCTCGACGCGGTATGCGCGGGCATCCGCGAAAGACTGGTCGCGGGGGTGGAGAAAAGGCTCGACAGCGACGCTCCGCTCGGATTTCTTTTGTCGGGAGGACTGGACAGCTCGCTCGTCTGCGCGATAGGCAGCCGTATGATGCCCGGCAGGATACGGACTTTCGCGATAGGTATGGACGTGGACGCGATAGACCTCAAATATGCAAGACAGGTCGCCGATTACATCGGCTCCGAACATACCGAGGTCATTATCGACCGCGACAAGGTGATAGCCGCTCTCGAAGAGGTGATAGCCGCGCTGGGCACGTTCGACATCACCACTGTGAGGGCTTCGATGGGTATGTATCTGCTGTGCAAGGAGATACGCCGTACGACGGACGTGAGAGTGCTTCTCACCGGCGAGATATCGGACGAACTGTTCGGCTACAAATATACGGACTTTGCTCCCGACGCAGCGGCTTTCCAGGCGGAAGCGGAGAAGAGGGTGTCCGAATTGCATATGTACGACGTGCTGCGCGCGGACAGGTGTATCTCCGTCAACTCGATGGAGGCTCGCGTTCCGTTCGGAGATCTTGAATTCGTCAAATACGTTATGAGCGTCGATCCCGAACTCAAACTCAACCGCTACGGCACGGGTAAGTACCTGCTGAGAAAGGCGTTCGAGGGGGATTGGCTCCCGCAAAACATACTGTACCGCGAAAAGGCGGCGTTTTCCGACGCGGTCGGGCATTCCATGGTGGACGATCTCAAAGCGTACGCCGAGGAAGTCTACGGCGACGATTGGCGCGAAAAGGCGGAAAAGTACGCCTACCATGCAAAGCCGTTCACGAAAGAGAGCCTGCTCTACCGCGAGATATTCGAGAAATACTACCCGGGGCAGGCGCGTATGGTCGCGGATTTCTGGATGCCCAACAAAAACTGGCAGGGCTGCGACGTGGACGATCCGAGCGCGAGGGTGCTCTCCAACTACGGCAAGAGCGGACAGTAATTATAATCAGGTATGACCTTTCCGCGCCGTCCCGAAAGGGAAGGTCCCGGGCGCGAGAAGGAATAATACATCGGGCGCGGCATCTCTCCTAGCCGCGCCTTTTTTTCGCAAATATCCGAAAGCGTATTTACAACGACGATTTTATATGTTATGATTATATCGCAAGGGAGGGAATATGAGAAGAATACCTGTTTTTATCTCGGTTTGTATTCTGGCGGCGATATGTATCACCGTCGCCGCGTGCGTTCCGCTCACCATCGTAGCCGAAAGGAACAGGGACGACGTCGTGCGGGAAGTGACTTCTATGGGATACGATGAGATCCTTTTTATAGGAGGGGGAGAACGTATGTCGGGAAGTCAGCTCATGCGATCGTCCGGAGAAGAGGGCGTGTGGCACGTGCTTGCGGTAAAAGACGGCGAGAAGCGTTTTGTCCTGGTCCCGCTGTCGGAAGACTATCCGCCGTATGAGGCGCCGTGGCCGTTTTTGAAAACTTTCGACGAGATGACGGCGCTGCTCAACGCGGGAGCGGGAGAGGAAATATACAAAGAAGAGGATATCGGGAATATCAGGATAGAGGATCTCGAACCGAATATCCCGCAGGCTCCGGGCGGCAACGACTCCGCGCTCGCGCTTGTCGTAAAGGATCGGCGGATAGTGCAGTCGGGCGGAACGCTGTATTTCTTCCGCGAAGACGCCGACGCGGAAAGCGGGTTCGTTCCGGAATTTACGGAAAGCGAAGCGCAGGCGGCCCTCGGGGAGGCGGATCATGAATAGGAGAGAGGTAAGACCGTTGAAAATTGCCGCCGCGATTGCGTTGGCGGCGGTGCTTGCGGCACTGTTCGCGGGCTGCACGTACCGCAGAGAGGGGGAGGCTCTCGACAACTACGTTTTCGAAAATCTCGGCTGCGACGAGATCGTTTTTACGGACGAGGGGGCTGCCAACGGCCCTTACGCAGTAGAGGGATCGACGCCCAATTTCGTGCTTGCCCGTAAGGACGGCGAGGACGTGTTCTGGATCGTGCCCGACAACGTGAACTACGAGGCGTCCGAGTCGGAATGGCCGTTTGACAGACCGTTCGACGAAATATTCGCATTGCTGAACAAGGGCGTGGGAAAAGATGTCTACGCTCCCGAGTGGAACAGGTGGGTGGACCTCGACGAGAGCAACTACTATCTTGCGCAGGAGGCGGATATCGTCTGCGATACGGGATTTGCTTTACGGTTTTTCAACTACGCGATAACCCAGGCGGACGGAGAACTGTATTTTTTCAGATGCGATAAACTCATATTCCGAGAGAGCGATATAAGCGAATGACGCCGAGAACGGACTTTGCGTTCTGAGAGGAGAAACGCAAAAGGCGTACGGCGGCGGCCTGCGCGGTATGTCGGGAAAGAGCCGTCGTAAAGAAGATAATTTTATAGACAGGGGAAAGCATATAAAAATCCGCGCGCAGCGCATCCTATATCCTATGGGAAGAATGAAAGCGCGCGCATATCTGATAGTCGCGGCGGCATTGGCTGCCGCGGTACTGTTGTTCGGCTGGACGAAAACGTCGGCGGAAACTACGGAGAGAGAACTGCTGTCCCGAACGGTTGCGACGGTGGACGGCGAAGAAGTCGACGTTTATCTGTACGGGACGAGGGCTGTGGCGGGAGGCTATGCGTTCTGCGATTTTACGCTCGAATACGGTTCGGTATCCGTGCCGATAGAGGGCTGCGGCTACGGCGCTACGGTATCGGCGTTCGATTTTCTGGGCGACGGAAACGAACAGATCTTTTTCGCCGCGTCGACCGGCGGCAGCGGCGGATACGGCTATTATTATGTTTTCGGACTCGGAAAGGACGGAGTGACGACGCTGTTCGATCACAACGATTTCGTCAACGAATACAGCGCGCAAAGAGAATGCGACGGAGGCGTGGCTATATTCCGCGAAGGCGAAAAGGTCCTGACGTTCGAGCCCCGCACGGAGGGGGAAAAGCTCAACGAGCCCGAAGTCGGAGGCGTAAACTTTGTCGAGCCCTCTTATTTTTATCCCGAAAACCGCTATCGGCTCGACGTGTGGCAGAAAGTGACCGATTCCGCGGCGTACGACGTCGTGGGGCATATCGTCACATTGATCGATCTTGCGGGAGAGAGCGGAGAGTTTACGGCGGTCTCTTTTCGATAGTATCCGTCGGGTATCTATTTCGCGTACGCACGCTTTGACGACAGTCAGAATTCCGATCTTCCGATAAGATAATCCACCGTTACGTCGAAAAAATCGGCGACTTTCCACAGACTTTCTATGCTCGGTTCTTTTTTGCCGTTAAGCCAGTTGCAGATCGTGCTTTGACTGATACCCAGCCTTTTTGCGAGAGCGTACTGGGTCAGACCGTGCGCTTCCATCAGATAACGGATCCTGGGTACGACCAAAATATCTTTTTGCTCCATATCGTTGACATTATATGTCTTTGGAGATATAATATCCTTGAATACTTGTCCAAGGGCAAGTATATCGAAACGTAAAGGCAGGAGAGGAGATATGGACGAGCTTAAAGAATTGGAGTCGGAGCGCAAAAAACTGATCGTCAAAACCGTATTGTCGGTAGCGTCGTATGCTTTCGGCATTGTGTTTTTTACAATGCAGATGGATATCGGCATGAAAGTGATATTCGGTCTTTTGTTCTGCGGATTGCCTTTTGCGCTGGGGTACAACTCGCGCAAAATGGACAAATTGACCAAGAAAGCGCAGGACAAGGGCGTTGCCGTAGTCGTTGTAAAACAAAAACGTAAAGGATTGCTGAGGAAGATCCTGACCGCGGTGTTGGGGCTTGCTTGCGGGATCGTCGCCACGCCGTATCTGGTCGTGAAAAATATCATGGCGATCGTTGCCGATTCCAAGAGGATAAAGGAATTGCGGAGCGGAGGCAATATGTCGGGAGAGGCTCTGCAATCGGCGACGGTTGCGACTGCGTCTGCAGAAAGCGGGATAGCTGCCGCCACAGACGGAACGGCGGCGCCGACGGACGGGATCGCGCAGCAGAACACATATCTGATGCAGCAGTTGCAGCAACAGCAGCAGGCTGCGCAGGAAGCGGAAAACAGAAGAAAAAGATCCGTCATTATAAGAGTAGTCGTCACGTTGGTATCGTTGGCGGTCTTTGTGGCAGTCCCGTTCCTTACGCCCGAGATAATACAGTGGGTCTCGGAGAGGAACGAAAGAAAGGCGGAAGAGGCGCAAGCCGAGGCTATCGCGGCAATGTTCGGAAGCGACGCATATGTCTCGCGGATTTCGGTAGGGATGTCGTCAGGCGACGTGAACGAGATATTCAGGGAGAAAGACGAGCAAGACAATACTTGGGAAGCAAGGCTTGAGTCTTCCGAATATGCTTATATCGGAAAGGACGGCGAATTGACCTTCGGAGGCAGGAGTTCCGGGAGATTGTCGTATCAATATTACTATCCCGAGGAATATGTGCAAAGAATAGAAGAGATAAAGTCCTTGGTCGGAGACGACTGGCGTGCGAACATATCGGGTTATTACACGACGGACGAAGCCGAACGGAGCAAAATAGAGGCGTTTTTGACGGGAGTACACACGGAAATAGTCGTTACGTACAGAGATTCCGCCGTCGCCTGCGTCATGCTGGACAAAGCGGCGCCCGCGTCGGCGACTGCCGAAAGACAAAAAAAGGAACTTGTCAATCTCAGCGTCAGCAGAGCTTATTTTATCGAGGGCATACCCGAGGCGTATATCAGCTATACCGCGAGGTTCGCGGACGGGAGCTTCATCAGAGCGGAAACCGCCGTTCCCTGCGAAGTCCCGTCGTCTGGCGAAGCGACCGTGACCTGGTCGGACGCTTTTTACGACGGATACAGCGTACGGATAACCGAAACGAGAGAGAGCGACAGCGCTTATACGAGCGATAACGGCGTTTTATCGATCTATTCGGGAACCCTATACGTTTTCGAAGGCTCCGGAACAAGTAACGCATACGAGTCGTTTTCCAGATATGTGAAAAAGCTCGTGGTATACGACGGAGCGAGTATAGCCGGCGGAACGTATGCGTTCCCCGCGCTCGAAGAGGTCGAGTTATCCGACGGATACGGCAGTTTACCCGCGGCGATCCTAAAAGGATCGAAGTTCTACCTGAACGACGCAAACTGGGAAGGAGACTGTCTGTATGCGGGAAATACGCTCGTCGGACTCAGGGAGAACGTTGCGTCCGTAAAGATAAAGGATGGTACGAAAAGGATAGCGGAAAACCTTTTCAATATGGAAGAATTGTCGGAACTGTTCATCCCCGAAAGCATTCAGGACATGAGGGGTTGCAGCTATAACAAGAATTCCGATCTGCGAATAACGTACGCCGGATCCGAAGAACAATGGGAACAGGTCAAACGCAGTTTCAGTATAGATGAAGAGAACCTTACGTTTTTGAAGTAAACTCGTTCGCAAACCGAACGCGATCCGAAAGAAAGGGCTTTACACCCTTTCTTTTCGCGTTTTCGGACCGTTTCCGCCGTCCGCTCGCGGCGGGACGGAGCGGAGATCGGGGATAGGTCGGCGCTTTTTCGTACCGTTTGTGTAAATATTGGGAAAAATTTCGGTTTCGGTCTTGAAATCACGTCAGCCTTGTGCAATAATGGAAGAAAGGATAAGGGAGACGCCGCCGTGAACGGCAGGGCGTGCGACAGCGCCCGCAAACGTTAAAATTTTAACACCGATACGAGAATATAATAGGGCGCAGTCTTACGTTATCCCGACGGACGGACTGCGCCGTTCTTTTACCGATAATAAACAGAAAGCGAGGAGGATCAGCGCTTATGGATAAAAAATACGAAGCTCTGTTCACGCCGTGGAAGATACGCGACGTGGAGATCAAAAACCGTATCGTGCTGTGCCCTATGGGAGGCACGTCGCTGTTCGGCTGGATGGAGCCCAACCACTTCGATAAAGAAGCGGCAAACTTCTTTATGCAGAGGGCGAAACAGAACGTCGGACTCATCATTCCGGGCATAGCGCCTCTTCGCGATACGATCGGAGGACGCTGGCTGTATCAGAACAAGAAGATGTTCGCGCAGCTCAAAGAGTACATGACCGAACTGCATAAGACGGGCGCGAAACTGTTCGTACAGCTCACGGCGGGCTTCGGCAGATCGTTCGCGATAACGGACGCATTGAAGATACTGCTCACGAACAAGACTCTGGGCAAGATCGTCAAGCCGATAATCGACGCCGAATATCTGTGCGCTTCGCCCAGCGAGCTCCCGTCGCGGTGGGCGGAGGACGTTATGTGCCGCGCGGTGACCGTGGACGAGATCAGACAGATGGTATACGCTTTCGGCGAGACGGCGAGGCTGTGTAAGGAAGCGGGAGTGGACGGCGTGGAGGTCCATGCGGTGCACGAAGGCTATCTGCTCGATCAGTTCACTCTCAAATACACCAACCGCAGAAAGGACGAATACGGCGGCAGTTTCGAGAACAGGTACCGTTTCCCCGTCGAGGTCGTAAGAGAGATCAAGTCGCGCTGCGGAGAGGATTATCCCGTTTCGCTGCGCTATTCCGTCATCAGCAAGACCAAAGATTTCTGCGTGGGCGCAATTCCGGGAGAAGAATACGTCGAAGTCGGCAGAGATATGGAAGAGAGCGAAAAAGCGGCAAAGTATTTGCAGGACGCGGGATACGATATGCTCAACGCCGACAACGGCACGTACGACGCGTGGTATTGGGCGCATCCGCCCGCATATATGCCGCTCAACTGCAATCTCGACGACGTCGCTCATATCAAAAAATTCGTCGATATCCCCGTAGTATGCGCGGGACGTATGGAACCGGATACCGCGTCGCAGGCGATAGCGGACGGAAGGATAGACGGCATGGGCGTGGCGCGGCAGTTCCTCACGGATCCCGAATGGGTGACCAAGCTGATGGAGGGTCGCGAAGAGGATATCCAGCCCTGCATATGCTGTCACAACGCTTGCTTCGCAATGGCGCATTACAAGGGAGTGGCGAACGACGAGGCGTTCGACGACGTATCGCACATGGCGCGCTGCGCGCTCAATCCCCGCACGATGCAGGAGAAGAAATTCGAGATAAAGCCTGCCAGGAAGGTCAGGAAAGTCGCGGTCATAGGCGGCGGCATAGGCGGTATGGAAACTGCGAGGATCGCCGCCATGCGCGGGCACAAGGTCACGCTGTACGAAAAGAGCGACCGCCTGGGCGGAGTCTTTATCGCGGCGGCGGCTCCCGATTTCAAGGAAAAGGACAAACGACTCATAGAATGGTACAAGCGGCAGCTGTCCAAATTGCCCGTCGAGATAAAATTCGGGACGGAGATCAAAGATCCTGCGGCGCTCGACGCGGACGTCGTGGTCGTCGCTACGGGCGCGAAGCCGCGCAGACTCAATACTCCCGGCATTGACAAGGCGATCGAGGCGATAGACTATCTCGAAGGCAAAAAGCCCGTCGGCGACAACGTAGTCGTCATCGGCGGAGGGCTTACCGGCTGCGAGATCGCCTACGACCTGTACAACAAGGGCAAGCATCCGGTGATAGTTGAGATGAAAAACGATCTGATCGCGGTGCGCGGAGTATGCCTTGCGAATTCGTCGTATCTGCGCGATTTCTTCAACGCCAAAAAAGTGCCCGTCTATCTCGAAAGCAAGGTGGAAGAGATCGGCGACAAAGAGGTGAAAGTAAAAGGCGCGGACGGCAAGATCGTGCGGATACCCGCAGACAGCGTGATAGTATCCGTGGGATACGTGCCCGATCCGCTCGCACCCGCGTCCCGCAAGGTGAAACTCGTGGGCGACGCCGACGGAGTGGGCAATCTGCGTACCGTCGTATGGCGCGCATGGAAGGTCGCGGAAAGCATTTAGGAGGCGAATATGGAGAATTTCGCAATGGAGCTCACTCCCGAGCAGAGAGAGATAGCGGAAGGAAAGCAGGGCGAAGTAAAGGCGAAAGTCATGCGTACGCTGATCATGTTCGGCGAGATATTCGGAGCGAAAAGACTGATCCCCGTCACACACGCGCAGGGGCATCTCGTCACCAGCTTCGGGATCGGGCTTCTCAAACCGCTGTTCCGCACCATGGACGAGCTGATCTCGGAGGGATTGAAGGCGGAGGGCGGATTTACCGTCGATCCCAGACCCATCGATTACGCCAACGTCAAATGCGGCGTTCTGGACAAACTGGTCTTTTCAAAGATCATGTATTCCCGTCAGGCGGACTACGAGCGTCAGCTCGTCGCCGTGGGGCTTACGGATAAAGACGCCTTTACCTGCACCTGTTATCTGCCCGAGGTGGGCAACGTGCCCGCAAAGGGCGACGTGTTGTCCTGGGCGGAGTCGTCGGCGGTGGTATTCGCCAACTCGGTCCTGGGAGCGCGCTGCAACCGCAACAGCGGTATGCTCGACCTCTTCGGCTCGATCGTGGGATACGTGCCCGATTTCGGACTTGTGACCGACGAGGGGCGGCGCGCGACGTGGAAAGTGTACGTCAGGACGACCGCAAGGCCCGAGGCGCAGATCCTGGGCAGCGCCGTCGGCATGAAGGTCATGGAAGACGTGCCGTATATCTTCGGGCTGGACGCATTCTTAGGCAGCGAGCTCACGGACGACGCTATCGCGTATCTCAAAGATTTCGGCGCGGCGACCGCCAGCAACGGAGCCGTCGGGTTGTACCATATCGACAATCTCACGCCCGAGGCGAAGGACCTGGGAGAAGCGTTGATCGCCGAAGACGCCAAGACGTACGTTATCGACGACGCGGAATTGGAGAGGGTCTACAGATCCTATCCGGTGATGTGGAAAGACGCGGGAGCAAAGCCGAAGCTGTGTTTCATAGGCTGTCCCCATCTGACGTACGGGCAGCTCGAAAAATGGACGGACGATATAGTCGGGACCCTTGCGGCGAAGGGCAGGAAAAAGGTCGCAGTGAGGACGGTGCTGTGCGCGGCGCCCGCAGTGGCGGAGAAGTTCCGCAGAAGCGGAAACTACGCCCGACTTACGGCGACGGGCGCGACGCTTACGAGCATATGTCCGCTTATGTATACGAACAATCCGCTGACCAAGCGCATATCGATCGCGACGAGCAGCAACAAGCTGCGCACCTATTCGGCGGCGAGATATTACAAAGACAGCGAGCTGCTGACTCTGATAAGCGGCGGGGAGGTGTGATATGAAAGTGTTCAAGGGCAGAGCCGTCGCGGGCGGAAACTGGAAAGGAGAAGCCGTTGTATCCAAGGCGGGCGTCAACACCCTCGCGACGTTCCAGAAAAGCGCGATGGCGAACGCCAAAGAAGTCGTGGCGGCGGATCAGAACAATCCCGATATTTACGGCAAGATCATCACGGGCATGGCGCTGTGCCTTCCCATCACGATCGGTTCGACGACGGGAGGACTGGTCATCCAGACCGTATGCGCAATGGGCATCAACCCCGCGTGTTTCCTGTTTTCGAAGCATATAGACAGTCTTGCCGCAAGCGGGATAGTCCTGGCGAGGATATGGGAAAACAGTTCCGTGATCGCCGTGGACGGATTGGGCGACGAATTTCTGGAAAGCGTGAAGACGGGAGATACGGTCG
The DNA here is from genome assembly GCA_018716085.1 of Candidatus Ornithoclostridium excrementipullorum. Taxonomy (GTDB): domain Bacteria; phylum Bacillota; class Clostridia; order Christensenellales; family UBA3700; genus Ornithoclostridium; species Ornithoclostridium excrementipullorum. The sequence continues at coordinate 25,677 of DVKK01000009.1, forward strand.
AGGTCAAAGAGAACGGGGAAGTAATAGTCTACTGACTTTGCCGTCCGTAGTTGATAACGCAAAAACCGAAAACATATTACGAAAAAGGGCGGATTTCCGTCCTTTTTCTTATTTACGTGAACGGAATACGGGCAAGGCCGCATCGAAAGCGCCGCCTTATCGGGAACCGCGTCGCAGGCGGCGTTACGATCCGTTCGGGCGCGGCGATGCGCGCGAATACGCGGTATAGCGCCATTCTTCGCGCGGCGCGCTCCTCCGATTATGCTTGACTGAAAGCGCGGGCTGTGCTAATATGTTTAAGCACGGTATTTTAGTTATAAATATATTATTGCGCAGTCGCGCGATACCGATGCCGAGAGGTGAAAAATGGGTATTCTGTCCAAGATATTCCCCGACCGCAACGCAAGAGAACTGAGCAAAGTCCGCAAGATCGCGGACAAAGTCGTTGCGCTCGAGGACAAATTCAAGGCGATGAGCGACGAACAGCTCGCCGCCTGTACAGAGGAATATAAACGCCGCTACGCAGAGGGAGAGACCCTCGACCAACTGTTGCCGGAGGCGTTCGCCACCGTCAGGGAGGCAAGCACCCGAGTGTTGGGGCTCAGGCATTTTTACGTGCAGATAATGGGAGGTATCGTTCTCCATCAGGGGCGTATCGCGGAAATGCGTACCGGCGAAGGCAAGACCCTCGTCGCCACTTTGCCCGCATACCTCAACGCTTTGACGGGCGAAGGGATGCAGATCGTTACCGTCAACGAATATCTCGCGCAGTATCACTGCGACTGGATGGGCAAGGTCTTCCGTTTCCTCGGACTGACCGTAGGAGTCAATCTCCAGAAGATGAACGCCGAACAGAAGCGCGCCGCTTACGCCTGCGACGTGCTGTACACTACCAACAACGAGCTCGGCTTCGACTATCTGCGCGACAATATGGCGATCGTCGCGTCCCGCCGCGTACAGCGCAAACTCGCGTTCGCGATAGTGGACGAGGTGGACAGCATACTGATCGACGAAGCGCGCACGCCGCTCATCATTAGCGGCAGAGGCAAGAGCAGTTCCGAGCCGTACGAAAAGGCGGACGCTTTCGTCCGTACGCTGCACGGCCCGCATTACGTCTGCCCCGACTGCGGGCGCGAGTTCGACGACGGCCGCATTTCCGACCGCTCCAAGCAGGTGGAGTGTCCCGACTGCGGCGCGGTTTGCGAGAACACGGGCGATTACGAGATAGGCGAGAAGGAAAAGACCGTTTACCTCAACGAGAACGGCGCCGCCAAGGCGGAAAAATATTACGGCATAGAGGATCTGTCCGATTACGAGAACCAGCAGATCAAACATTATATCGACAACGCGCTCAAAGCCCACGTCGTGATGAAGCGCGAGAGCAATTATATCGTCGTAGACGACGAAGTCATCATCGTGGACGAATTTACCGGCCGTCAGATGGTGGGCAGGCGTTACAGCAACGGATTACATCAGGCGATCGAAGCGAAGGAACACGTCCGCATAAAGGCGGAGGACAAGACCCTCGCGTCGATCACGTTCCAGAATTTCTTCCGCCTTTATCACAAACTGTCGGGCATGACGGGTACCGCGAAGACGGAAGAAGCGGAGTTCGAGAAGATATACAATCTGGACGTCGTGGTCGTACCGACCAACAAGCCCACGATACGCGTGGACGAGATAGACGATCTGTTCACGACCAGAAAAGGCAAACTCAAAGCCATCGTCGCGGATATCGAGAACTGTTACAAGAAAAAGCAGCCGGTACTTGTGGGTACGGTGAGCGTCGACAAGAGCGAGGAGCTGTCCGCAATACTCAAAAAGATGCGCGTTCCCCACACCGTGCTCAATGCGAAAAATCACGCGCTCGAAGCTGAGATAGTCGCTCAGGCGGGCAAACTGGGAGCCGTTACGATAGCCACCAATATGGCGGGCAGAGGTACCGATATCATGCTCGGAGGCAACCCCGAATATCTTGCCAAGCACAAACTGGTCAATATGGGCTATCCGCACGACGTGATAGAGGCTGCGGTCGGACACGCCGCGACTTCGGACGAGGAGATACTCAAAGCGCGCGCCGATTACAAGAAGTATTACGAGCTTTTCAAAAAGGACACCGACGCCGAGAAGGCCCAGGTCGTCGCGCTGGGCGGTCTGAGGATAATAGGCACCGAAAGGCACGAATCCCGCCGTATCGACAATCAGCTGAGAGGCAGAAGCGGCAGACAGGGGGATCCCGGCTCCTCCAAATTCTATCTGTCCATGGAGGACGATCTGCTGCGTATTTTCGGCGGCGACACTCTGCGCAACATGGTATCCAGGCTGCCCATAGAGGAAGACGAACCGATATCGTTCAAGATGCTGTCCAAACAGATCGAACACGCTCAGGCGCGCGTCGAGGACAGGAACTTCTCTATCAGAAAACACGTCATAAGCTATGACGACGTACTCAACAAGCAGAGAGAGATAATCTATAAGCAGCGCAATATCGTGCTGGACGATCTGGTCGTCCACGAACAGATACTGGCGATGATGAAAGAGGTCGTCAAACGCATCTGCGCCGAATTCGTCGATCTCAAAACCGACTATGCGGACTGGAATTACGCGGCGTTCAACAAGGAATTGGAAGAGCGCGTGCTCAAAAAGGGCACAGGGCTCGTGGACGCCGATCTCGTAGGCAGATTCAATACCGAGGAGGCGTTCATCGAAGAGATATACCGCGTCGCTGCGGAGCAGTACGAGGAGAAGAAAAAGGAAGTCGTAAAGATATATAAGGAACTCAACGGCGCGGACCTCGATTTCGACGAGCTGGAACGCACCAGACTTCTCGTCTGCGTGGACAGGGCGTGGACGGACCACATCTCCGCAATGGACGAACTGAGGCAGGGTATAAGTCTGCTCGCTTACGGACAGCGCGATCCCGTGCTCGTCTACCGCAAAGAGGGGTTCGAGATGTTCGACCGCATGGTGGAAACCATACAGGACAACGTCGTCCGCGATCTTACTCATATCGAGATACGGGCGAGAGTGGTCACGCGTGCGGAGCAGGCGGCGGCGCAAGCGCGTCAGCCTCAGGCAGAGGCGACTCACGAAGGAGTGGGCGGCTACGGCGGAACGGTCAAAAAAGAACCCGCGAAGCGCGAGCCTGTCAAAAGGGACAAGACGCCCGGGCGCAACGATCCCTGTCCCTGCGGCAGCGGCAAAAAGTACAAGAACTGCTGCGGCAAGAACGCATGATACCGACAGCGGGAACTAAGAGATAATACGGAGAACGTTGAAATAAAATGATCGTTATCGAACAGGCAAAACAGGAAATGAGCAGATTGCGCAAACAGCTTGCCGAGCTCGCCGACGCGCTCGACGTGCAGGGGCTGAAAAAGCGCAGGGTGGAACTGACCGCCGAACAGGAGAGCGAAGGCTTCTGGACCGATCTGGGCAAGGCCAAGACCGTCAACCGCGAGGCGGCGGCGATCGATGCCAAACTGGAAAAGTACGATAAACTCGTCGCACGTACGGACGATCTCGAAGTGTTGATCGAACTGTGTCTTGAAAGCGGCACCGACAGCGAACAGGAAGAGATAGCAAAAGAACTCGCCGAAATAGACACGCTGTCCGAGGAACTGAGGTTGCAGACCCTGCTCAACGGCAAATACGACGCAAACGACGCCATACTCTCGCTGCACGCGGGCGCGGGCGGCACCGAGGCGCAGGATTGGGTCAGCATGCTGTACAGAATGTACACGCGCTATGCCGAACGCAACGGGTTCAAAGTCACGGTCATCGACTCGCTTGCGGGCGACGACGCGGGATTGAAGAGCATTACTTTCACCGTCGAAGGAGAAAACGCCTACGGTTATCTCAAAGCCGAAAAGGGCGTGCACAGACTGGTCAGGATATCGCCGTTCGACTCGCAGTCGCGCAGGCAGACGTCGTTCGCTTCGCTGGAAGTCATGCCCAAAATAGACGACAATACCGAAATAGTAGTCAAGCCCGAAGATCTCAAGATAGACACCTACCGCAGCGGCGGCGCGGGCGGTCAGCACGTCAACAAGACGGACAGCGCCGTCAGGATAACGCATATCCCGACGGGTATCGTCGTTCAGTGCCAGAATGAGCGCAGTCAGATACAGAACCGCGAACAGGCGATGAAGATGCTCATAGGCAAACTCGCCGAAAAGCAGGAGCAGGAATTGCAGGAGCACGAGGCGGAACTGAAAGGCGAGGTCAAGAAGATAGAGTGGGGCAGTCAGATCCGCAGTTACGTGTTCTGCCCCTACACGATGGTCAAGGATCACCGCACCGGATGCGAGACGGGCAATATAACCGCAGTCATGGACGGGGATCTGGAACAGTTCATATTCGATTATCTCAAAAAGTCGAAAGCGTGATGTCCTCGTATACCGAACGAATGAGCGCAAAGCTGGAGGAGCTTCGCGGAAAAGACGATATAGTCATACTGGCGATAGAATCGTCCTGTGACGAAACCGCCTGCGCCGTCACGCGCGGCAGGCGGATATTGTCCAACGTGATCGCTTCCCAGATCGATATCCACAAGCGTTTCGGCGGAGTGGTGCCCGAGATCGCGTCGAGGAATCACGTGATGTCGATAAGCGGCGTCGTGTCCGAAGCGCTTGCTAAGAGTGGAGTGGATAAACACGATATCGACTGCGTGGCGGTCACCTACGGCTCGGGACTGCTCGGCGCTCTGCTCGTGGGGGTGTCTTTCGCCAAGGCGTTCGCCTATGCGTTGGACAAGCCGTTGTTGGCGGTAAATCATATCAAGGGACATATCGCAGCCAACTATCTCGCGTTCCCCGATCTCGAACCTCCGTATCTCTGTCTTATTGCCAGCGGCGGGCACACGGCAGTCGCCAAGGTCAGCGGCTTGGACGAAGCGGAAACGCTCGGAAGTACGCAGGACGATGCGTGCGGAGAGGCGTTCGACAAAGTGGCGAGAGTGCTGGGACTGGAATATCCGGGAGGACCGCAAATACAGAAGCTCGCCGAGAGCGGCCGCAACACCGTTCCTTTGCCCACGCCGCTCAAAGGGGAAACGAGCTACGATTTCTCTTACAGCGGGCTCAAGACTGCCGTGATAAATTACGTCCATACGGCTAGGCAGAAGGGGGAAGAAATTTGCGCCGCCGACGTCGCGAAGTCGTTTCAGACAAAGGCGGTCGATATAATGACCGACGTCGCATTGCGCGCCGCTATCGACACGGGCATGAAAAAAATCGTGATCGCGGGAGGCGTTGCCGCAAACGCGTATCTGCGCGAGAGCATGGAGAAGAAAGCCCGCGAAGCCGGGATAAAGACGTATTATCCGCCTTTGTCTCTGTGCACGGACAATGCGGCGATGATAGCGTCGCAGGCGTACAATATGATAAAGTCCGGGCGCGCGTGCGCGGGGACCGATCTGGACGCGGTCGCTTCGATACCGATACGCGCGTGACGTTTTCCGTGCGTTATGCGTAACAAATCCGAGGCATAGGCGCTTTTCGCCGACCGCGCGATCGCGCTGCGGAGTTTCGGCTTCGCGACCGAGGTCCGAAAATCGGGATTTTGAAAATTTTTCGGAAAATCACGAAAAAAAAGATACGCTTTTTCATAGTTTGTAATATAATACTGCTTGCGCGGCCGCGGGGAAGGCTTTGAGGCGACATCCGATATCAGAGGAAGTCTTATGACAAGAGACCTTACCGTAGGTAAGCCGCTTCGCAACATCGTCATATTCACGATACCGATACTCATCGGCAATATTTTCCAACAGCTTTACAGCATGGTCGACGCGATAATCGTCGGGCAGACGATAAACAACGACGCCTTGGCGGGCGTGGGCGCGACAAGCGCGATCTCTTTTCTCGTCATCGGTTTCGTTCAGGGACTGACCGCGGGCTTCGCGGTCAAGACAAGTCAGCTTTTCGGAGCAGGGGACGAAGAGGGAGTCAGGCGGAGTATCGCTTCTTCGTTGCTGCTGAGCGTCGTTCTGACCGTTATCCTTACCGCGGTAAGCGTCGTCACCACCATGCCGCTGCTTGACCTGATGAATACGCCGGACGACATAATCGATTATTCCTACGACTATATCGTGACCATTTATTGGGGACTCGGCGCGACGGTGTTTTATAATCTCGGCTCGTCCGTGCTGCGCGCGATCGGCGACAGCCGTACGCCTCTGGTGTTCCTGGTACTGGCTGCGGTGCTCAACGTAGGTCTCGACTTTCTTTTCATCGTTTACTTCCGCATGGGCGTTGCGGGCGCGGGATGGGCGACGGTGCTTTCGCAGGCGATCTCGGCGATAGGCTGTTTCGTGTTCCTTTTCGCAAGGTTCCGTTCTTATCGTATCGGAAAGAAACATTTCGCCAATCCGTTCAAGTTTTATTGGCAGCATATGGCGATCGGACTGCCGATGGCTTTGCAGTTTTCGATAACTTCGATCGGAATGATGGTCCAGCAGTCCGCGCTCAACAAGCTCGGCACCGCCGCGGTCACGGCTTACACGGCGGCTTCCAAGATCGACAACCTTGCGACTCAAAGCCTGTATGCGCTCGGCAGTACGGTCGCCACGTATTGCGGGCAGAATTACGGCGCGGGCAAGTTCGCCAACATACGCGTCGGCGTGAGATGGAGCATGATAATAGGCGCCGTGTGCGCTCTGCTCGGATTGGGGTTCGTCACGATAGGCGCGGAACCGATGACCAGACTGTTCTCTTCGGACGTCACGGACGAAATGATGGATATGTCCAAACAATATCTGCTTTGGCAGGGTGTGTTTTATATCGCGCTCGCGGCGATATTCGTCTATCGCGACGCGTTGCAGGGCATAGGAAGGAGCGCGCTGACCATGATAGGCGGAGGGATCGAGCTGGTGGGCAGAGTCATAGCTTCGTTGGTATTCGCCGCGCAGTTCGGATTCGTGGGCATATGCGCGTCCAATCCGACCGCATGGGTGTGCGTGGACGTCTTCCTTATAATTTCGTATATAGTGATACTTCACCGTATATTCGCAAAGCGCAGAGCATTGGGACTGGGAGAGGGAGAAAAGATGCCCCTTTCCGCCGTTTACGCGCAAAGTCCCGTTCCTTCCAACGCCTCTTCTTCCGATCCGGCTTCCGACGCGGAAAAAACGCGCTGACGGGCGAAACAATCTACGCGCGTCATATCGGTTGTCTTTTCGCCCGATATGGTGTATAATGCTCACGGACCGCGAAGAGGAAACGATGAACGGAAAGTTTGGAATAAGATATATTGCCGAGAGAGTTCTCACCCCGATAAGGCTGATAATGCTCAGCTTCGCGGCGGTGATACTGATCGGCACCGCGTTTTTGATGATACCGGCGTCCACAACGTCGCCCGGCTCGCTCTCTTTCGTAGACGCGCTTTTTACCGCGACCAGCGCCACTTGCGTGACGGGGCTCGTGGTACAGAATCTCAATACCGATTTTACGACCTTCGGACAGGTCGTCATACTTTTTCTCGTCCAGATAGGCGGACTCGGATTCATGACGATCTCCTCGTCCGTATATCTCCTCATAAGACATAAGGTATCTTTGCGCAAACGCCTGAGCATGACCGAAGAACTGTCGCACGAAGGCATGGACGACCTCAAACGCCTTACCTTCGATATCATGAAGATGACCGCGGCGGTCGAGCTTTCGGGCGCGCTGCTGCTCTCGCTTGCGTTTTCGCGCTATTACGAGCCGGGGACGGCGGTCTGGTACGGTATTTTCCACAGCGTTATGGCGTTCTGCAACGCAGGATTCGACATAACGTCGGCGGAAGGGACGTCGTATTCCATGTTCTCGTCCGATCCCTTCGTCCTAATAGTCACGATGATACTCATCGTCTTGGGCGGTATAGGTTTTATGGTCGTGTCCGACGTGGTCCGCACCCGCAGATGGCGCAGACTGAAACTGCACACCAAGATAGTGATCCCGATGACGGCGGCGCTGATACTTATCGGAGCGGTGGGCATTTTCGCCGCGGAATACGACAATCCCGAAACGATGGGAGGGATGTCGCTCGGCGATAAGATCGTCAACGCGTTTTTCCAATCGGTCACGTCGCGTACCGCGGGGTTCAGTTCGTTCTCGCAGGCGGGCATGACCAATTTTTCGCAGTCGCTGACCATAGTGCTGATGTTCATCGGCGTCTGCCCGGGCAGTACGGGCGGAGGTATAAAGGCGACTACGCTGTTCGTATTGCTCGTCACGGTGTACGCCTCTCTCAGACATAAGAAAGAGGTCATCATCGATATGCACAGCATAGGAAAAGAAACGATATCCAAGGCGGCGACCGTTTTTACGCTCGCGATAGTGGTCGCTGCGGTCAGCGTTATGGCGCTCAACATCGCCTGCGGAGACGAGTTTTCCACGGATCAGCTTCTGTTCGAGCAGGTCAGCGCCTATGCGACGGTCGGGTTGTCGCTCGACGTGACGCCCAACCTCAATACGGCGGCCAAGCTCATCATAACGCTGAATATGTATATGGGCAGGATCGGCTCGTTCGGATTCTTCATGGCGTTCGTTTCGGGATCCAGACTGCCGTCCAAGATAAAGTATCCGGAAGCCGGAATAGTATTGTAAAAGACAAGGAACAGGGAGAAAAACAGTGAACAACAAATTACCGAAATCCAACATGAGACAGGTCGCGGTACTCGGACTGGGAAGGTTCGGCACCGAGATAGCAAAGGCGTTGTACAACAGCGGATGCGAAGTTCTCGCCGTCGATCAGAACGAGGACCGTATTTACGAAGTCGCGGATTTTACCACCCATGCGGTGGCTACCAACGTCGCGGAGGAGAGCAACCTCAAACAGCTCGGCATCACCGAATTCGACGGAGTCGTCATCGCGATCGGCGATAATATCCAGGCGTCCATAATCACCGCCCTCAACTGCAAGGAGATGGGCTGCAATTATATCGTGGCGAAAGCGCAGAACGCGAAACACGCGCGGGTCCTCGAAAAAATAGGCGTGGATTACGTCATCATCCCCGAGGCGGACAGCGCGATCAAGACCGCGCGATTGCTGACCCAGCCTCAGATCAGCGATATCGTTTCCATAACGTCGAATTACAGCATCGCACAGGTCAACGTGCCCGACGCATGGGCAGGCAGGAAACTGTCGGAGATGGATCTGCGCAACAGATACGACGTCAACGTACTCATCGTCATCACCAAGGCAGGGGTCAATTCGATGCCTTCCGGCGACACGGTCTTCTCCGTAGGCGACAAGATCGTGATAGGAGGCGAGTCCTCGTCCATCAAAGCCTTCGGCGACAGGCTTGCATAAAAATATCCCGCCAATACCGACAAAGAGCCCCGAGAGGGCTCTTTTTGTTTGCTCGCGGATCAAATGGGAACTACGGCGCAGACGAAAAATCTTTGAAAGAAAAAATTACGGCTTGTCTTGACGGGGAAACGATCGGTTGTTAAAATAAAAGTAGAAAAATCATTAAACAAGCCGATTATTGTCAGGTTTTATCGTTTATTATATGAAAAAAAGGGAGGAAGGCTATGTATTACGCACATACCGCAGAAAGCGGCGAATGGCAGCCGATAAAAGATCATCTTATCAATACCGCCGAAAAAGCAAGGCGATTTGCCATCCCGCCGTTAAAAGAGGTCGCTTATCTTGCAGGATTGTTGCACGATATCGGAAAATACAGCAAAGAGTTCCAAAATCGGTTGCTCCCGGGAGGGGAGTCTCTGAAAGTCGATCACTCGACATACGGTGCGCAGTTGGTATACAACGACAATAAAAGCGCGGCACGGTTCGCGTTTGCGCTCGCATACGTTATAGCCGGCCATCACAGCGGACTTCCCGATATCGGGAATAAAGGGGAAAACGAGGACGAAAGTGCGTTACGCGCAAGATTGAAAAAAACTTGTCCGAACGCCGAAGCATGGAGAGGCGAGATCGCAATAGATTATGCTGCGGCAAAAGACGAATTCGCGGCGCTGTTGTCCGAAGAAAACTTCGGCAGGGATGAATACGAGTTTGCGGTCAGATATCTTTATAGCTGTCTTACGGACGCCGATTCGCTGGATGCTGAGGAATTCTGCAAAGGAAGGGAGAGAATATCGGTATCGGCAGATTGGGACAGATATTACGGGATACTCGAAAAGAAGATCGCAACGCTCGAAAAGAAGACCGAATTGCAGAAAATGCGCTCGGTATTGCAACAACAGGCGATATCCAATATAGATAGGGACGGAGGGGTTTATCTTCTGGATATGCCGACCGGCAGCGGAAAAACTCTGTGCAGTATCGCTTTGGCGATGAAGCGCGCGGCTATGAAAAATAAAAAACGCATCATATACGTCATTCCGTATACGAGCATAGTGGAACAGACAGCCGCATTATTCAAAGAGACGTTTCCGGATCTTCCCGTATTGGAACATCATTCCGAGTTCGATTACGACGACGTCAGAACGGTTTTCGGCGGTTGGAATGCGTTGCTTGACGAAAACAGCGATCAAAGCGTAAGAGATATCGTTAAAGAAAGAACCGAAAATTGGGACGCTCCGCTCATAGTGACGACAAACGTTCAGTTTTTCGAGAGTATATATTCTAATCGAAAAAGCAAACTGCGAAAGATACATAATATGGCGGACAGCGTGATAGTGTTTGACGAGATACACACTTTACCGGCAAGGTATTTCGTGCCGTGTATCAAAGCGATCGGACAGCTCACCTCGCATTATTCCTGCGATGCGATATTTCTGACCGCAACGATGCCCGATTTCGAACTCCTGACAGAGCGTTTTACGGGAAAAAAGCTCGGAGCGTTGGATCTGCTCCCCGACAAAAGCGGATATAAGATATTCGACAAAAACACCTTCGAATATATAGGGGCGCAAGACCCCGTTTCGCATATGGACGGAGAAAAAAGCACGTTGGTGATATGCAATGCGAAAAAGAGCGCGGAGCAAATGTACAGAGCGTGTTCCGCCCCTGTAAAATTCTGCCTGTCTACATATCTCACGCCGCACGATCGCAGCAGAATAATCGCCGATATCCGGGATAGTCTGAAAAACGGCAATAAGCCCGTTGTGTTTTCCACGTCCCTTATCGAGGCGGGAGTCGATCTCGATTTCGAATGCGTGTATCGGGAACTTACAGGCATAGACGGGATCTTGCAGGCAGCCGGAAGATGCAACCGCAACGGCAGGCAGTCTAAGGAGGACGGCAAAGTTTATATATTTGTCGGCGCCGGACGCGTCGGCAAAGAAGTCAAAGCAAAGGCCGAGATAGCTCTTTCCGAGATCAAACGATACGGCGCGGACAGTATCGCGTCCGGAGAGTGCGTGCGGGAGTATTTTGCCGAATGGTACGATTTTTCAAAATTTAACATGAAAGGAACAGAGAGCCTCTATGACAGGACAAAGAGGGAAGAGGGCAAAAAACTTTACGAGATAGACTTCAAACGTATAGCGGAAGACTTCAAACTCATAGAGACCGCTCAAATGCCCGTTGTGATCCCGAATGAAGAGATATCCGACATTTTGGCAATGGACGAGATATCGGGTTCGTCGTTGAAAAAATTGCGCAGATATTCTGCGTCGGTAAGCACCTATGAATTCAAAAAGCTGTACGAGGCAGGAGTCCTGTGCGAAAAAGACGGGATATTCATACTCGCTGACGAGTCGCTATATGACAGCGATACCGGACTTAACGCAGCGGAAGAAAGTAAAGAGATATTTTACTGAAAAGGGATGTTTTTAACGGAAAATTATTAACGGAGGTACGAAAATGTTCAGAATCATTGTCGACGCGGATTACGCTTGCTTTACGAGACCCGAGTGCAAGGTCGAGCGGGCAAGCTATCTTACGCCGACTCCGTCCGCGCTTGTCGGGATGTTGAAATCGATCTATTGGAAACCAGCCATAAGATACGTGATCGACAAGATAGTCGTTTTCAACGAGATCAAACTTGCAAGCGTACGACGAAACGAAGTAAAGAGCAAAGTGTTGTTGTCCGCAGTCAAAAACAAAATGAACGGCGGAGACAAAGACCCTGCGATCCTTACGAGAGAATCGATCAACCAGAGATCCACGCTGTTGTTGAAAGACGTAAAGTACGGTGTGGAGTTCCACTTTGAGCTCACGGGGATAAGGAGCGAGGGAGGTAAAGAGTGCGACGGGAAGCACGCCGAAATATTGGGCCGAAGATTGGATAAAGGGCAATGTTTCAGGCAACCGTGCATGGGATGCCGCGAATTTCCGGTAAGGAGCGTGTTGAGAGTCAAGGATTTCGACCTGAGCGACGTGCACGAGTCGCTCAAAGGCGACACCGATCTCGGCACAATGCTGTACGGCTTGAAGTTCCACGACGATCCGCGTATCAGAGAAGAATGGGATAAAAAATATTTCTCCGACTCCGTAGACGCGTTTTTCTATCATCCGCACATGATAGACGGAGTGATAGACGTGGCGGCATATGCGAAGGAGGCGGGACTATGATACTGGCTTCGTTGTGCGAGTATTACGGATATCTCAAAGAGCAGAACAAGACTTTGCGGGAGGGATACAGTCAGATATCGGTCACGCATACGGTATCGCTGTCGGAAGACGGAAGAGTGGTCAACGTCATTCCCCGTGTGTGGGTAGAGGACAACAAAAAGAAGTATCCGATAGTCGATTTTCCGCAAAGAACCGAAAAGACCGCGATCGACGCCAATATAGTCGAACACAGACCGCTGTATCTGTTCGGATTGGAGGGAGGAAAGGACGGTTTTTCCGAGACCTCCAAAGCGAAAAAATCTCATATAGCCTTTGTGGAAAAGAACAGAGCGTTTTTCGAGGGGATGCAACATCCTTTGGCTTGCGCTTTTGCGAAGTTTATCGACGCATGGCGGCCCGAAAACGAGACTTTAAATGCCGAATTGCTGCAAATGGGCAACGATTACGGTACGGCAAGGATTGCTTTCACGTTGGAAGGACGTCCGGGTGAAATGTTGCAGGAGCTGCCGGAAGTTATCGAAAGATGGGATTCGATGTGCCGATCGGAAAAACAGGACGACGAGATAACCGCTCAGTGTCCCGTATTGGGCAAGAAGTTGCCTGTGGCGCGGTTGCACGCAAAGATCAAAGGCGTGAGAGGGGGACAGTCGTCGGGGTGTTCGCTGGTGTGCTTCAATAACGAAGCAGAGAATTCTTACGGAAAGGAGCAGTCTTATAACAGCTCCGTGTCCGTAGAAGCCATGCGAAGATATACCGAGGCTTTGAACTATCTGATACGGGACGGTAAGCATAACAGGTTCGTTGCGGGAATGACGATAGTGCATTTTGCGATGACAAAAAACGAGGATCCTTATATCGATTACTTTAATCGCAATATAATGGAGGACAGCGATGAAGACGTCTCCGCCCAAGATGTCAGCGACAGCGTCGGAAGTACGATAGGAAAAGCCGTTCGCGGAGACAGACCGACTTTCGAAGTCCCGGAAGGCGAAGGGATAGAATATTGTATTTTCGGATTGGTGCCCAACAGTTCGCGATTGGCGATCAGGTTTTCTTATCGCAACACGTTCGGGGCTTTACGTAAAAATATCGAAAAATATCACGACGATTTTTCGATAGGAGAGATGGACGGCGCACCGCCGTTGTGGCGGATCTGTAAGCAGCTTACGAGATTCAACAGTAAAGACGATATCACGTCCGATATGGCTCAGGATATGCTTATGTGCATCTTGCAGGGGGCGTCGATCCCTACGAGGATACTCGGGGCAGCCGTACGTCGCATAAGGACGGATCTGTACGTCGGGGATATCAGGGCGGGATTGATAAAGGCCGCATTGCTCAGAAAAAACGAAAAATATAAGGAGAAGATAACAATGGCATTGAACAAACAAAACCGCGACGCCGCATATCTTTGCGGCAGACTGTTCGCAGTACTCGAAAAGATACAGAAAGATTCGGTTTCGGGCAAGCTGAACAGAACGGTCAAAGACACTTTCTTCACTGCGGCAAGCGCAACGCCTGCGGTCATTTTCGCAAGGATGATACCGCTTGCGCAAAAGCACCTCGCGAAGATCGAAAACGAAGCCGCCGTCAGGTATCTCGATAATCTGTTGACGGAGATCGTAGACGCGATGGACGTATTCCCCAAGACCTTGTCGCTCGAAGAACAGGCTGAATTTATCTTGGGATACTATCAGCAAACCAAAGACCTTTATACCAAAAAAACCGAAAACAAGGAGGAAAACTGATATGGAAGCGATAAAAAACCGCTATGAATTCGTAGTGCTGTTCGACGTGGAGAACGGCAACCCCAACGGCGATCCCGACGCAGGGAACGCGCCTCGCACCGATGCCGAAACCGGATTGGGTATCGTCACCGACGTATGTCTTAAACGTAAGATCCGCAATTATGTGGAGATCGTGAAAGAAGGAGAGCCGGCGTATAATATCCTGATCAAGACAGACAGATCCCTGAACGACAAGTTTGCCGAGGCTTACGAGAAGAAAGGCATAGACGCCAAGAAAAAGAATGCCGACGATATAGCCGCCGCAAGGGAGTATATGTGTTCGAATTATTATGACGTCAGAGCGTTCGGCGCGGTCATGAGTACGGGCAGCAATCCCTGCGGTATCGTGAGAGGCCCCGTTCAGCTCAATTTCGCCAGAAGCATTGACCCCGTGTTTCCCCAGGAAATGACCATTACGAGGCAGGCTATCACAGATTCCGATAAATTCAAAGAGAATCTCGACAAAAACGGCGTCCTTACCGAAATGGGCAAGAAGAATATCGTGCCGTATGCGCTTTACAGAGCGGAAGGATACGTTTCCGCCATGCTCGCGCAAAAAGAAACGGGTTTTTCCGAAGCTGATCTCGAGCTGCTGTGGGACGCGCTGATCAATATGTTCGAACACGATCATTCCGCCGCAAGAGGAAAGGTATGCGTGCGTAAACTGATCATATTCAAGCACGAGTCGCCTCTGGGGAAAGCGCCGTCTGTGATTTTGTTCGATAAGATAAAGATCTCGAAGCGGTCCGGAGTAGAATATCCCCGCAGTTACGGCGACTACATAGTCGATATCGATCGGGAGGAGATCCCCGGCGTGGAATTGATAGAAAAACTCTGATGATCCCGATAAGAGCGCTGCAACATTACCTGTACTGCCCCCACAGATGGGGGATGCTGTATATGAATGATGCATGGTCCGACAATGCTTTCACCGTAAAGGCTGATATAATGCATCAGCGGGTGGACGGAGGCGGACTGCTCGATTCCGGTAAAGGGATAAAAAAATTCGGAGATATTACCGTGTATGACGAACAGCTCGGGATATACGGTAAAGCGGATTGCCTTGAGCTGTCCGAAAGCGGCGGCGCGACGAACGTGAAGATCGTCGAGTATAAGCCGACGATGCCGGGTAACGGTCCGGCGCTTTCGGACAGATTGCAGGTCTATGCCCAATACAGATGCGTAAAGAGGCTGTTTGACGGAGAAATAAGCGCATATATCTACTATTCGGACGTGCGCCGCAGAGTAAAGATCGATTTTGACAGCGAGGACGAAGAACTTCTTTTAAGTACGGTCGGAAAGATAAAAGAAGCGATCCGAGAGGAGAAAATTCCTCTGCCCGTAAAGAGTGACAAATGTAACGGCTGTTCGTTGGAAGACGCTTGTATGCCTCGTATTCGCGGCCGGAATGTGAAAGCTATGATCCTGGAGGAAAACGAGTGAAAAAATTGCTCAACACATTGTATGTCACGGATGAAAAAGCCTATCTTTCGTTGGAAGGAGAGGCGGTGGTGTGTTCCTCCGAAGGGAAGCCGCCGCTCAAACTGCCGTTGGCAAATCTGGAAAACATATGTTGTTTCTCATATCTCGGATGCTCTCCGGCGCTTATGGGTAAATGTGCGGACAAGGGAGTCGGTCTTGCCTTCTTTACTCCGCACGGCAGATTTCTTGCGCGCGTGACAGGCGCGGTCAAGGGGAACGTGTACACAAGAACGAAACAGATCGAGGTATTCAAATCGAGCGCGTTGTCGTTGATACGCGATAATGTGGCGGCAAAGTTGATGAACACCGGACGTCTGATCGATCGCACCGTCAGAGACCACGGGGACAGCGCGGATATTGCCGCGATCTCTTCTTTGTTGAAAGAAAGAGCTCGAACCGTATACGATGAAACGGATATCGACATCATACGCGGAATAGAGGGCGCTTGCGCGAAGAAGTATTTCGAATCGTTCCGCGCGCTTATCCGCAACGATAGACCGATCTTCGATATATACGGCAGGAGCAAACATCCGCCTCTTGACGCCGTAAACGCGACGCTGTCGTTTCTGTACTCGGTATTGACGAACGACTTTGCCTCTGCTCTCGAGAGCGCGGGGTTGGATTGCTATATCGGATTTTATCATGTGCAAAGACCGGGGAGAATATCTTTGGCTTGCGATATGGTAGAGGAAGTGAGATGTATTGCCGAAAGGATGGTCATTTCAATGATAAATCTTAAAATGCTGGACGAAAAAGATTTCGAAAAGCAGCCTACGGGAGCCGTGTTTCTTTCGGACAACGGACGGAAAAAAGTGCTTGCGAAATTGCAGGAGAAAAAGAGAGAGAAATTTGTTCATCCGTTTCTCAAACAAAAAATACCGTATGGCTTGCTTCCGTTTGTTCAATCCAATCTTCTGGCTAAATTTGTCAGAGGGGAGATCGAAGAGTATCCTCCGTTTGTTCTGAGGTGAGATATGATGACGCTCGTATCATACGATGTATCCACAGCGGATAAGGCGGGGAGAACAAGGCTGAGAAAAGTGGCAAAGGCGTTGGAGAATTACGCTCAAAGAGTCCAGAATTCGGTCTTTGAGGTCAACGTGGATTACGCAGCGTTTTTGATTCTGAAAAACGAATTGCTCAAAATTATCGATGAAAACCGGGACAGCCTCAGATTTTATTACCTGGGCAACGATTGGAAAAGAAAGGTCGAGCATTTCGGTGCAAAGTCCGGATATGACTCCGAAGGGCTGATTGTATTTTGATGCGAACCTCCGATAAAGAGAAAAGCTCTATCGGTTCGCAGAAAAAAACGGAGAATATTAACGGCAAAAGTAAGAATAAAGAATGGTCCGTTCCGCTATTTTGTGGGCGACTTCCGATCTGTTAACCGGATATAGAG
Organism: Candidatus Ornithoclostridium excrementipullorum; assembly: GCA_018716085.1. Lineage (GTDB taxonomy): Bacteria > Bacillota > Clostridia > Christensenellales > UBA3700 > Ornithoclostridium > Ornithoclostridium excrementipullorum. Next base: position 42,813 of record DVKK01000009.1, read on the forward strand.
GTTCGCCCCCCACGGGGCGAGTGAGTTGAAACGACTGGCAGACAATGCTCGTCGAAGACGCGCAGAGGTTCGCCCCCCACGGGGCGAGTGAGTTGAAACGGGCACGTTGATGGTGTAGGTGCCGTCCATATTGGGTTCGCCCCCCACGGGGCGAGTGAGTTGAAA
>DVKK01000010.1 GCA_018716085.1 Candidatus Ornithoclostridium excrementipullorum
AAGCGCCCCGACGTCGGGGCGCTTTTTATACCTATTCGTCTTTTTGAGGAGCGCCGTCGGGCGTTCCGTTCTGCCCGAAAGAGCGGCGTCTGCCCCGCCTGTGCCTGCGCCTCTTCTTCTGCCCTATCTCCGCGCCCGTCACGGAGGCGAAGAGCTGTACCATCCTCGCCAGCGAAACCGTATCTTTTCCGCAATACGTATAGAGTTTTTCGTAATACGCAGCGCGTTTTTCTTTCGGCTCGAACTGCGCTCTCACGAACAGTCTCATAGCCTCGGCTCCGTTGTGCACGTCCAACTGCGAATAATCGCAGCTCCCGTCGCCGGGGAACAGCGCGGGGTATACTATTTTCAGCGACGTAGATCCGAGCATCGCCTTGGAGTACACAGCCCTCGCGGCGAAAAGCTCCTGCAGATCGGCGACGCTGTTTCTCGCAGCGTTCAGTTTGTGCGCGTATTCTTTGTATTTCGTCGCCAAAGACGAAAGCACGCTGCACTCCAATCCTTTGGAAAACACTACCACGCTCGCGCCGTGCGGTATCTGCATAAAAAGTCTTTTCGCGATCTCCGCGCGGGGGTCTTCCCCCGCCGCGGGCAGATACTGATAATGTTCGAGCTCCTCGTGCGGCGACCTCTTGACGTGCAGAGAATACTGGAACGGTATCTGCATGAACGGTCTGGTCCCGTCGTAAAGGGGCACCGCGGGCTGACACGCCTCGAAGTCGAGGAAACACATCGGGTAATGCAGCTTTTCCACAAAAGCCTTTACTCGGGCCTTGTCGATATGCAGATCGTCGTCGGTCAGATACATCCTCACCATCGCTGCCTGAGCGGGTTTGAGCAGATGCGCGTTGTCGAGCAGGTCGTCCAGACTCTTTACCCCCTCGGAAAAAAGCTTGTAAGACGTCTTGCCGTCTATCCCGTGGAAATCCAACATACAGGGCCTCGCAACGCCCCCGACGCACTTGCCGAAATACTCGCACTTGTCCGGTCTTTCGCACTTGACCGACATCTCTATCGCCACGGGTTCGGAAACCGCCTTTTCCGCCTCGCGTATAAATTCCTTCACGATCTCCGCGCCCTGCTCCTTTCTCTCCGTCACGTCGGTGATTTTGAGCAGTCTTGCGGGATCTATCTTTCCTTTTCGCACATAGCTGCGATTGCAGACGGCGACGCATATCTTCGCGACCTTAAAGCCGCTCATCTCCGTCACTTCCGCAACGTAAGCCGCCTTTGCCAGCGCGCTGTCGGTCACCTTGGGCGTCGTCTTTACGTAATACAGTTCGACTCCGCCGTCGCATATCTTCACCACGTCGGCGGCGGTACAAAAAGACCCCGCGACGAACGCCGCGTCATAGCATATCTGCGCGCCTGCGGCGACCGCGTCGCGAAACCTGAGAAAGGACGTACGGGGATCGTCGGCGCGGCAGTCGACGCCTCCCTGAAACAGCGTTTTGAGATATCCGCTGAGCGCCGAATACTGCGAACGCCTGAAAAGAGAAGCCTCGCTCTCCGCGGCGGGCATGACTACGCCGCTCACGAAAAGCGCCCGACAATGTCTGTATCTGGAAAAATCGGAATTGTCGAAAAGTCTTTCCATAGACGAATTATAACACACGTCCGTCCCAAGCCACAACAATTACGGCAAAAAAAGAAAAGCCGCCCGGGAACCCGGGCGGCGTATCGTCAGTCTTCCGATCCGCTCCTGGGAGCAAACGCGGCTTTTACGGTATCGAAAAGCGCCTCTTTCACGGCTATGACGCCGTAATCGCCGCTCTTGTATTCCTCTCCCGCAAGATTGCTCACCTTCAAGCCCGCCTCGCGGCACAGCAGCACGCCGGGCAGCAGATCCCACGGCTTTTTCGCCATCATCACCGCGCCGTCGGTATATCCCGCCGCCGCGAAGGCGAAATCCACGCAGCTCGCGCCGAACATTCTGATCTTGGCGATCTGCGGATGAAGTTTTTTCATCGCGTGGAACTGCAATTTCGCGTTCTTCACCGATTTGTGGCTGAAATCGCTGATGCTGATCGTACTGTTCGCGGGGTTGACCTCATCGCCGGCGGCGATCTTTTTGTTGTTGAGATACGCGCCCTCTCCCTTGATGGCGTAAAGCTTCATGCCCAGCCCGGGAAGATTGATCGCGCTCAGAACAGGTTCTCCGTCCACGCAAAACGCGCACTGGATACCGAAAAGCGGCGACCCGTGCGCCATGTTTCCGGTTCCGTCGATCGGATCGATGACCCATGTGCGCGCGCCCGGCTTTACTCTCGGAAAGCGCTCTTCGCTTATCACCGTATCGTCGGGGAAATTGAATCTGATCGCTCTTATCAACGTGTTTTCGACGTTGACGTCGACGTCCGTAACGAGATCGCGCGCGGATTTCTCGGTGACCTCGGAAGGCCTCTTTTCGCAATACAAGACGGCGGCTTTGTGAAGCTCTTTCATTATAAAATCTTTTTCGGCAACGTACATATTTTTACCATCCATAAAAAATTTCGGAGCGATGCCTCGCCCCGTTCGTATTTATATTATACAACCGGAGAGAGTCTTAGTCAATACGGAAACGGTTTTTTCCGTATTTTTTGTTTTTTGAGGTCTTTTGACCTTTTCCGTTCAAAAAGTCAAAGACCGCCGACGGGTTTCATTCCGCCGAGGTCTCAGAATATGCTTTTGTATCTTCCTACTACGCAGTCGTAAAGCGCGCGTCTGAACGCGTGTTCGAGCCTTTCGCACTCCTCGTCGAAACCGGGAAGTCGTTTCGCGACCGCTCTCGCTTTTGCGTATTTTTCCATGACTTTGTACAATTCCTTGCTCCCCTTGCGCAGATCCGCCTCTTCGGCGAACCGTCGAATCTCACCCGTAGATTTACCTCCGCGCATGATGCGCGAATAGTCTTTACTCATTTCTTCCAAACCTCACAATCAGTTATGTACGTATTCTAATCCAAAACGTTCGGTTAGTCAACGGAACGGATATTTTTTCGTCAAGTATGCGCTATTTCGATTTAATATGACATTTATCGATGTCGTGAGATCGGTCGGCGAGTGTCGCAAATTGAGAATTTATGTTGCAACGGCTCTTTTCCCGCCGAAAGCGGAACGCGCCGCCCGCCCTTCCGCCTTGACACGACGGAGCATTAGCTATATAATATATAAAAACGCGCGGCGACGGGCGCGCGGGAGGTATTCAATGTTCGACGTTATCCCTCGGGTAAACGCTTTGCATCAATACGGCGGTGACGTAAACTTCGACGGCGGGATCAGACTGGCTTTCTGCGAAGAGGCAGCCCCTGCCGCAAGCTCTTTCCGCAACGTCGTGCTGCGCTGCTGTCCTTCGGTCGCCTTTACGCCCGACGGCAAGGTATCCGTTTCTTTCGAAAAGGACGCTCTTCTTCCGCCCGAAGGCTACGTCATCGACGCAAACGGCGACTCTCTCACGATCAAGGCCGCCGCTCCCGCAGGCTGGACGTACGCGGTATGTACGATAAGACAGTTGCTTAAACCGGACAGGACGGAAAGGACGATGTACGTCACGTTCCCCTGCTGCCGCATAGAGGATTCCCCGAGGTTCACTTACCGCGGGTTCATGCTGGACGAGGCGCGCAATTTCTTCGGCGAAACGGAGGTCAAACGCCTGCTGGATCTCATGTGCCTGTACAAGCTCAACGTACTGCACTGGCACCTGTCCGACGATCAGGGGTACCGCGTCGAGAGCGAAGCCTTCCCTCTGCTCAACGAGAAAAGCTCCCGCCGCAACGACACGCAGGTCGGAGGAATGCGTTCGGACAAGTTCACCGGTCTCGAAACGTCGGGGATGTACACCAAAAACCAGATAAGGCAGATCGTCGCATACGCGGCGGAACGCAACATCACCGTCGTTCCCGAGCTGGATATCCCCGGTCATACGAGCGCCATACTCGCCGCTTATCCCAAACTGAGCTGCAGCGGCGAAAAGACGGACGTACCGACGACTTTCGGCAGACTCGGACGGTCCGTCTGCCCGGGGCACGAAGAAAATTACGCTTTCCTCGAACGCCTGATAGACGAATGGTGCGAGCTGTTTCCGTCCAAATTTTTCCATATCGGAGCGGACGAAGTCGCGGTCGCGGCATGGAAAAACTGCCCCGCCTGCGCCGAAGCGGTACGCGCCAACGGACTGCGCAACGAAAGCGAACTGCTTACGCTTTTTATCAACAGGATATCGGAGATGCTGCTCTCGCGCGGCAAATTCCCGATCGTCTGGGGCGACAAACTCAGACGGGGACTCAACCGCGCCGTTTCGTACGAAGCGTGGATGCCTCTGCCCAAAGCCGAAGTGGACGCTCAGATATCCGCGGGCCGCAAGTTCGTAGTCGCTCCGTACGATTTCTATTACGCGAGCAATCCCTATTGCATAATGCCGTTGAAAAAGACGTATAAATTCGAGCCGACGTCGATACGGCGCAAAAAGAGCGGCGACGCGGGCATCGTCGGCGTGGAGATGCCGCTGTGGACGGAATGGGTCTACGACCGCCGCAAGATAGATTTCAATCTGTTCCCGAGATTGTGCGCGCTGGCGGAAACCGCATGGACTGCGCCTTCGCTCAAAAGCTACTCCGATTTCAGGACGCGCTGGTCGGCGCACAAAAAGCTGCTTGACGATTTCGAAGTCGGATATGCCAAAGACAAGCTGACCGACCCGGGGATCGTCGCGCGCAGAAAAGGCGCTTTTATTTGGAAAACAGCAGATCAATACGACGAAGTGAGGAAAAACGACCTATGACGATAACATACAAAAACGTACGTCCGCTCACGGGCGGAAAATTCGGCACCGTCTGCAATATCGTCGTCAAAGACGGCGTTATAGCGAAGATAGGCTCGGCGGAAGAGGGCGAAACGACGGACTGCGGAGGCAAAGTCTGCGCCGCGGGATTCATCGACGTCCATACGCACGGAGGCTGGGGACACGACTGCATGGAGGCCACGGAAGACTGCCTTGCCGTCATATCGGCATATCACCTGTACACCGGTATCACGTCTTACTGCCCCACCACGATGACCGCGTCCGTACCGGATATAAACAAAGCCGTCGGCGCGATACGCTCCTACGCGAAAAAAGATCCGTACGCGCGTATCGTGGGCGCGCATCTCGAAGGTCCGTACCTGTCGCAGAAAGCGGCGGGCGCGCATCCTCCCAAGCTGCTGATATCTCCGCTCGACGACGACTCTTTCGTCGCGGACAATCTCGATACCGTACGCCGCGTTACCGTCGCCCCCAACGTGCGCGGAGCCGACGTATTCACCGCGAAATTCGCTCCGAAGGGAGTACAGATATCGCTGGGGCACGACAATTCGATAGACGACGAAATATACGCCTGCATAGACGCGGGCGCCTCGAGCGTCACGCATATGTACAACTGCACTTCCCGTCCCTCGCGCCGCGACAATCCCAAAAAGCATCTCGGGCTGACCGAAGTGGGACTGATCGACGGCAGACTGACCGACGAAGTCATCGCCGACGACAGGCACGTGCCCGACTCGCTGTTCGGGATGATATACAAACTCAAAGGCAAAGACGGGATATGCCTCGTGTCCGACTCTCTCAGCGTAGCGGGCATGCCCGAAGGCGATTACTATATCGGCGCGGGCGAAAGCAGACAGTCCATACGCGTGGAAGACGGCGTTGCGGTGCTCCCGTCCGAAAACACTTACGCGGGATCGGTAACTCCCGTTTCGGCGATGGTCAAACGGCTGATAAACCGCGGATACCCTGCGGAAGAAGCGCTCGCCATGGCGACGCTCGTGCCCGCAAGACTGCTTTCCCTCTCCGACAGAGGCGATCTGCGGGAAGGGATGCTCGCGGACTTCAACCTCTTCTCGGACGACTATTCGATCGTCGGGACCGTTCTGGGAGGCAAGCCCGTAGACAGAGCCGCGCTCACCGCTCTGAGAGGACTTTGATATGAATATCGCTAAGCTGGCTTTCGATTTCGACGACAGATTCAAGGACGTGTTCACCAACAACGTCAGGACCGTCAACAGTATAGCGTACGAGACCGATATCGTCTATGACGAGTCGCTGCCCGACGTATGCAAACTCGACGTATATTATCCTCCTCTGAAAGGCAGAGAAAAATATCCCGTGCTCGTAGACATACACGGCGGAGGATGGATCACCGGCGACAAGTACTGGCGCAGAGGACTCAACCGCGCGTTCGCGGATATGGGGCTGTTCGTGGTCAGTCCCAACTACGGGCTGTCGCCGCGTTTCGTCTATCCCGACTGCGTCAGACACCTCTTTTCCTGCTTCAAGTGGATCTGCGACAACGCCGACAATTACAATCTCGATCTATCGAACGTACTGGTCACCGGCGACAGCGCGGGAGGACAGCTCGCCTGTCTGGTACTGGCTATCCAGGACAATGCCGAGGTAAAAGCCCGGATAGGCGCGGTCGAATCGCCTCTGCGCTTCAAAGGAGGCATTCTCGCCTGCGGAGCGTACGATCCGGCGAGCATGGCGAAAATACCCCTCTCCGACAAGATGTTCAGAGAGATGACGGGCGGCTACGGCAGAAAGCGTCTGGCGGAATTCCCCGATTACGATCTGATGAACCCCGTAAACTTCATAGACGAGCGTTTCCCTCGGGACGTGATGATCGCCTACGGCAGATTCGACGCATTCGTCGGCGGAAACGAAAAGATACTCTTCGAAAAGCTGAACGCTCTCGGTATCCCGTACCGCGAATACCGTGCGAAGGGATGCGGAGAACACTGCTTCCACCTGTGGCATTACCGCAGGCCCATAAGCCGCAAGTTTTTCGATCTGGCAAGAAAATACGTAGAGGACAAAATCGGGTACCGATACGTGTGACGTTTTCGCAAAGTTATCGACACGGGTACGAAAAAACATAAAATCGAGACCTCCCTTTCGGGAGGCCTTTTCACATTGCTTTTCCGAATAAGCCGAAGCTCTTCGATCCGACGGATACGAAAAGCCGGCGGACAGCGCCGCCGGCTCGCGTTGCCGTAAACAGCCGTTATTTCACGAGCACTTTTTTAAGCTGCGCGAATCTGGGAAGTCCGTCCTCGAGCGGAGCCTTGCTCTCGCCCTGAATGAGCGGCAGAGCGTAGTCCACGTACTCCTGCGAAAGCATCGTGCCGTCATTGATTATCCATTCAAGCGGAACTTTCTTTTCGGTGTTTGCCGCCTTGGCGACGCCCATAACGCCGATCTTGCACTTATACTTGCCGGAGCTCATATCCCTTTTGAGGATGACCATCTTATCGCTGGTGCCTCTGACCGCATACTTGACGGCGGCGGCGCCTGCTTTGAACGCCTCTTCGACGTCGGTCTTGGACGCGAGATGAGCCGCGCATCTCTGCATGAGGGAGAACTCGACCGCTCTGGTCTTGCAGCCGAACTCGCTCTTGCACATATTTGCGAGAGCCGCGCCCACGCCTCCGAGCTGCGCGTGTCCGAAAGAATCCTTCGCGAGATCGCCGCCCGCGAGCACTTCCGCGATCAGGTTGCCCTTGTCGTCGGATATGCCTTCGGAGACCGCTACCATGCACTTGCCGCCGTTCTTCTGCATGACCGCCTTGACGTCGCTCTTGAACTTATCGACGGAGAACGGTATCTCGGGCAGGTAGATGAGATCCGCGCCCAGACCCTTGTAGTTGGCGAGGCTGGCGGCTGCGGTGAGCCATCCCGCGTGTCTGCCCATGATCTCCACGACGGTGATCATCGGGGTGTCGTAGACGTTGGCGTCGAGTTTGAGCTCCATGATAGTCGTGGCGACGTATTTCGCCGCGCTGCCGTATCCGGGGCAGTGATCGGTGCCGAACAGGTCGTTGTCGATGGTCTTGGGCACGCCGATGACGCGGCACTCCCAACCCGACTTCTTCATGAACTTGCTGACTTTGTTGCAGGTGTCCATGGAGTCGTTGCCTCCGTTATAGAAGAAGTAGCGGATGTTGTACTTCTTGAACACTTCGAGCAGTCTCTTGTAATCGGTGTCGTCCACTTTCTCGGGCTTGAGCTTGTATCTGACCGAGCCGAGCGCGGAAGACGGGGTGTTTTTGAGCAGCATGAGCTCTTTGATATCCTCTTTGGAGATGTCGTAGAACTTCTCTTCGAGTACGCCTCTTATACCGTGCGCGGCGCCGTAAACGGCGGTGATGCAATCCTGTTTGAGCGCTTCGGTAAAGACGCCCGCGGCGGACGAGTTGATGACCGAGGTGGGACCTCCGGACTGTCCGAACATACAGGCTCCGACCAATTTTTCCATGTTGTTATCCTCCTTGGGATCTTATATTTTTCCGTATTGTACGGTTGTTTGCCTGCGCCGTAGGGCGCTTTGCGTCACAGACTGAGAATGCGCGATTTCTTGTAAAGATCGTCGTTGAAACGCCTCTCCATCGCAAGAGCTTCGCCGATATCCTCGTCCACTATCGCATTGTTGCGGATGCCGACCACTCTGCCTCCCCTGTTTTCGAGCAGAAGATCGACCGCTCTTATCGCAAATTCCGCCGCCAGAGTGCGGTCCTGATTGCTGGGCGTGCCGCCTCTCTGGATATATCCCAGCGTAGTCGTCTTGATAGAACCGGTAACGCCGTTTTCTTTGAGTCTGGCTTTGAGTTCCTCCGCCTTGCAGACGCCCTCCGCAAGCACGATTATGTCGGAAGTCTTGCCTATCCTCTGATTGAGTTTTATGCTCTTGACCACAGCGTTGAGATCGAACGGCTCTTCGGGCACAAGGATTATCTCCGCGCCGCCGCCGAGTCCCGCGTAAAGCGCGATATCTCCGCACTTTCTGCCCATGACCTCTATGATGCACACTCTGTCGTGCGAAGTCATAGTGTCGCGCAGATTGTTGATGGCGCCGAGCACCGTGTTGACGGTCGTGTCGAATCCGAGCGTGAAATCGGTATATGCAAGATCGTTGTCTATCGTGCCGGGAATGCCGACCACCTGTATGCCGAATTTGTCGTAAAGGTCCTTCGCGCCCCTGAAACTGCCGTCGCCTCCGATGACGACGAGCCCTTCGAGCCCGTACGCCTCCATGTTGTCGACAGCCTGCTGCATATATTCGACCTGTTTGAATTCCTCGCTGCGCGCGGTCTTGAGGATAGTGCCGCCTCTCTGTATGATGTCGGAGACGCTGCGCTTGTTCATCTGAAAAATATTGTTGTAAATAAGTCCGATATAGCCGCGCTCGACCCCGTAGACCTCGAGTCCGTTGTAGATCGCGTAACGCGTGACCGCCCTTATACAGGCGTTCATTCCCGGGGCGTCGCCTCCGCTGGTCAGTATACCTATCCTTTTCATAAAACTCCTGACGTCACTCTCCGCTGGTGACAACTCCGTGTCTGGTATAGATCTCGGCTTTCCCTCTTACCTTGATCGCGGAGGTCTTTTCGGTGAACTGCATGACGAAGACCTCGTTCTTGTCGAGATTTTCGGTATGGTGCGGCTTTGTGCTGTCCCCTCTGGTCAGACCTATGATCTGTACGGGAGAGCCGATGGCCTTGATGACGATATATTCGTCGCTTTGATAGTAATGCTCGTCCATATTCACCTCAAACCATTGCAATTATAACAAATATCGGCGCAAAACGCCAATACTTTCGCTATATTTATTTTTTTGCGCGGAACGGCTTGACGATCACGTTGCCCGCGCCCACGGTCGCCTTTATCTGCGACACGAGCGAGCCGTCGAGATCCGCCCTGTACGCCGACTTGTAAAGCGTCCTGTTTTTCTGCATATAGACGTCGTGTCTGCCCCTGTTGAAGCGCAGCAGATCCTCTACCGCCCTTTCGCATTCCTCGCTGACGATGTTTATGAAAAGGCATTCCGACGGCGCGGACTCCTTCTCCTCCTCTTCCTGCGGCTCCTCTTCTTCTTCGCCCCACGGCCCCAGATCGGATACGAGCAGGTTCGCCCTCCCGTCTTCGAGCTGCAGCTTGCCGAAGACGCGCACGATCGAATCCTCCGCAAGTCTGTCCTTGACCTTATCGTATGTATTCGGGAAAAATACCAGTTCTATCGACGCATAGAGGTCTTCGAGCGTGGCGTACGCCATCATCTTGCCCGTCTTGGTCATCTTCTTGCTTATCCCGCCCAACATACCGCAGAGCGTGACCTGCTTGTCCGAATATTCCCTGACCGCGGCGTCGGCTTCTCCCGACGCGGCTTCCGCGTCGTCCGCGGTCTCGTCGTCGCCCGCCTGCGCTATCGATTTCAGATAGTCGCGCAGAGGCGCCAAAGTGAACTTCTCCTGTTTGTACTTTTCGATATATCCGTCGAGCGGATGCCCCGACATATAAATGTTCAGGGCCTCTTTCTCGTACGCAAGCTTCTGTCTGGGCTGATATTCGGGCATCGGCGGTATATCGTCCTCGACGGAGTCCTCGAACAGATCGAAGAGCGACATCTGTCCGCCTTCTCTCTTTTTCTTGTCGCTGGCGCTGACCTGGAGAAGCCTTTCGTAACTCGCCATGAGCGCGGCTCTCGTATGCCCGAAACAATCGAAAGCTCCCGCCTTGATCAGACTTTCCATGATGCGCTTATTGAGAGTTCCCGCCTCGAGCCTGTCAAGCATATCCGATATGCTCTTGTAATCGCCTCCGCGTTCTCTTTCCTCCACGAGGCGGCGCATCGCCTCCTCTCCGACGTTCTTTATACCGTTGAGTCCGTAACGCAGTTTGTCGCCCTCGACCTTGAAGAACACTCCGCTCTTGTTGATGTCGGGGGGAAGGATCTCCGTTCCGCCTTCTTTGAGGAACGTGAGATACTTCTGCACCTCGTCCGCGGACGTTATGCGGTTGTTTATGACCGCGGCGAGCAGTTCTATATTGTAATATCTCTTGTAGAAAGCCGTTTCGTACGCGAGCACCGCATACGCCGCCGCGTGCGACTTGTTGAACGCGTATTTCGCAAAGCTCTCCATCTCGTTGAAGATATCGTTGGCGACGTCTTCGTCTATCCCGAGCGCGAGCGCTCCGGGGATCGCGGGCTTCGCCTGTTTTTCGACCATTCCGGTAGAGGTATAGACCGCCTCTTCCGCAGGTGCGCCGTGCAGGAATATGTTGCGCTGAGCGGTCATGACGTCGGTCTTTTTCTTGCCCATCGCGCGGCGCAGTATGTCCGCCGCCCCGAGCGAATAACCCGCGAGCGCCTGCACGATCTGCATGACCTGTTCCTGATAGACAAGACAGCCGTAAGTCATGTTGAGTATCGGTTCGAGCAAAGGATGCTTGTAGGTGATCTTTTCGGGATGGTTTTTCGACTCTATGTATTTGGGTATGCTGTCCATCGGTCCCGGACGGTAGAGCGATATTCCCGCTATTACGTCTTCGAGGCTGTTCGGCTGCAGCTCCTTCATGAACTTTTTCATGCCCGCGGATTCGAGCTGGAACACCGCGTCGGTATCGCCGCTGCTTATCTGTTTGTAGACGTTGGGATCGTCGTAACCCAGTTTTTCGAAATCCACGTCCACTCCGTGGTCCTCGTACACGTATTGGCGCGCCTTGGCAAGGTCGGTCAGAGTTTTAAGCCCCAGAAAGTCCATTTTGAGCATCCCCATCTCCTCGACTTCCTCTTTCTGGAACTGCGTGGTGATATCCTCGCCGTTGCGTTGGAGCGGCACGTAATCGGATATGACTTCCTTGCATATGACGACGCCCGCCGCGTGCTTGGAGCAGTTGCGCGGCATGCCCTCGATCTTGAACGCCATGTCCACGACCTCGCGTATCTGCGGATTGGACTCGTACATTTCGACCGCTTCGGGCGAATAAAGCTTGGCGTCCTCCTCTTTTTCCGACCTGCGGAAGACCTTGGCAAGCGTGACCTTGGGATTGTTGGCGATCATTTTGGTCAGCTTGTTCACGTCGGGCAGAGGCACGTTGTAAACTCTCGCGACGTCCTTTATCGCGCCTTTCGCCTTCATCGTGCCCAGAGCCAGGATCTGGCACACCTTATCCTTGCCGTATTTGCGTATGACGTAATCTATGACCTCGCCGCGCCTTTCGAAACAGAAGTCCACGTCGAAGTCAGGCGGCGATTCTCTCTCGGGATTGAGGAATCTTTCGAAAAGAAGATTGTACCTGAGCGGATCCACGTTGGTGATCTGTATTGCGTACGCGACGATACTGCCCACGCCGGATCCTCTGCCCGCTCCCACGGGGATACCGTGCGTTTTGGCGTAATTTATGAAGTCCCAGACTATCAGATAATATTCCGCGAAGCCTTTGGTGATTATGACGTTGAGCTCGTGTTCGGCGCGTTCCCTTATCTCGGGAGTGATCTCGCCGTAACGCCATTTGAGCCCCTCGAACGCTTTCCTGCGCAGATACTCTTCGGGCGTGGACCCGTCGTCGGGTTTGTACGGCGGCTGCAAGTCCTGTTTTTCGATATGGACGTTGCACTTGTCCATTATCTCCAACGTGTTGGTGACCGCTTCGGGACACCACGAAAAGACCTGCATCATTTCATCGTACGTTTTGAGATAAAACTCGTCCGAGTCGAAGCGCATACGCTGAGGGTCGTCTATCGTCTTACCCGTCTGTATGCACAGGAGCACGTCGTGCATCTCGGCGTCCGACTTTTCGGTATAATGCACGTCGTTGGTCGCGACGACTTTGACGCCTATCTCGCGCGCGAGTTTGACGAGCAGAGGGTTGATCCTGCGCTGTTCTTCCAGACCGTGATCCTGTATCTCGATATAGAAATCACCCGGCTCGAACATATCCCGCAGCATTACCGCATACGCCTTTGCCCCCTCGTAATCGTTTGCCAGAAGCAGTTCGGGGATCTTGCCCGACAGACACGCCGAAAGACATATCACTCCCTTGCTGTGCTGCCTGAGCAGATCGATGTCGATCCTCGGTTTATAATAAAAACCGTCCACATACGCCTTGCTGTCCATCTGAACGAGGTTGCGGTAGCCCTCGTCGTTTTTGGCTATGAGCAGAAGATGATTGAAGTTCCCCATTCTCCCGCTCTGTTCGTACATATTGTCGCAGGTGTAGAATTCGCAGCCTATGATCGGCTTTATCCCGGCTTTTTTCGCCGCCTTGTAGAACGTGAATACGCCGAACATATTGCCGTGATCGGTTATCGCAAGTCCGGGCATCCCCTTTTCGATGGCTTTCCGTATCAGCGGAAAACTGTGATGATCGCTCGATACGAGCCGCGCCGCTCCGTCCAACAGGCTGAATTCGGTATGCACGTGCAGATGCACGAAAGGCTTTTTCGGAGGGGTCGCCGGCTCCTCTTTTTTCTCTTCCGCTTTCTCTTTGACTTCCTGCGCGGCGTTTTCCTCTCCCGCAGGCGCTTCCGCCGCCTCCTCGGCGGCTTCCTCTTCGTCGAGCTCGCGCAAAAGCGCTTCGTCGCCGTTTTCCGCGCCCGTTTCGAAGACTTCTTCCGTCACGTTACCGTTTTCCTTCATCCTTTCCGTCCTCTTTCAATATCTTTTCTATCCTGTGGTTGAGCCCGCTCTTGCTTATCCCCAGCGCCTCGGCAAGCTGCGCCATGGTATAATCGGGATGCTTTTCCCTCTCCTCGCATACGCTCTTCAGCTTCGGATCGAGCAGCTCGTACGTCCCCTCGGCTTTCAGCCGCGCTATCGCCTCGATCAGCTGAGTTGCGGCGCGCTGAGCCTTGTCCATGTTCGCTATCGAACAGTTCACGCCCCTGTTGATATTGTTGAGCGCCGCCCTGCGCACTATCAGCTCGTTGAGTCTGAGAACTCCGTCATACGCGCCCATAAAAGCCAGGATATCGCTCATCGCCGAGCCCGACTTGCAGTAAACTCCGTAATACTCGCCCCTCTCCGCGATAGAGACCGCTATATCGTATTCGCCAAGGATCTCGGCAAATCTCTTCGCGCTCTCCTCTCCGAAAAAAGAAAATTCGAGATGGTATCCTCCGCCCTCGTCGTCGGGAACGTACGCCGATCCGTTTGCCGTGAACAAACCTCTTGCGAACGCCGCTTCCTCTTCCTGCGTGGCAAACGTCCTGCCCAAGCCCGGTTCGGTGAGAGCGTCGTCGGGAAGCAGGATCCCGGCTATCTCTTTAGCCCTGCCGGGCTTGACGGAGGCGAAGTATAGTTTTTGCGCCGAAGAATACGAAAACTCGACTTCGACGCCGAAAAGTTCCTTGAACAACATGACCGCCGCAAGCGCCGTCGAGCGGCTCTTGCTCTCGATTTCGAGCCCGACCTTGTTGTTCTTCAACGTCAGAGAGCCCGCCGCCTTTACCAGAGCCGCGAGAAAGCAGATCTTCGTTTCGCGCGTATCCCTCTCTCCGATCGCGATCTCCTTTCTGATCTCTTCGGTGACGTTCATACTTCGAGCCCCCTGCGGAATACGACCGGCCTGTCCGAAACGTTGACGACTTCGTCTTCGCCCAGTCCGAGCTTGTCCGCCAACTCCAGAGCGTAGTCGCATTTACCTACCAGCGCCGGCTTGTGCGCGTCGCTGTTTATGATGAACTTGGCGCCGGCGTTCGCCGCCGCTTCCGCTCCTTTAAGATCGGGAGTTCGGTGCCTTGACGACAACTCCATGTAAGTGCCGACCGCGGCGCACGCTTCTCCTACCGCTTTGAGATCCACGTCTATCCTGAATCCGGGATGCGTAAGCACGTCTATGCGGTTTTCCGTGACGGCTCTCACGAAAGCGTCCGTGTTCATCGCCTTCTGCCTTGCGCTGTTCTTGCATATATACCGCGTGAGCCCGTTGAACGGCAGCGCAAAATAATCCCGGAATCTCGGCGGATACGCCGTAAGATGAAATCCCGCGAGCACTATGTCCAGCTTGTCCGCGTCTTCCTCGGAAAGATCTATCTCTCCGCGCGGGCTCAGTATATTGGCTTCTATCCCAAGCAGCACGCGGAAACGGTTTTCCTTCGCGACGGTCAGAACGTCGCGCCTCATCTCGTCGAAGCGCGACGGCTTTACCCCGACCAGAGGATGCCTCTCGCCGTGATCGGTGATCGCCAGCGCGCGCAACCCGAGGCTCATGGCCGCCAATACGTTGTCTTCGACAGTACCCGTTCCGTGCGAATATCTTGTATGCGAGTGAAAATCTGCGGTAATCTTCATCGTCTTTTCCTCTCACGCGGACGTATCCGCGCGGAATTATATTATAAATTATAGCTCAAACAAAGTAAAGAAAAGACGGCGGAGTCAATGTAAAATTTGAGAGCCGCGCAATATGACGACTTCGGGAACGAGTTCCGTTCCGCAATACGCTTTGACCCCGTCGCGTACCCTCTCCATGAGCTCCACGAAATCGGCGGAAGTCGCTCCGCCGCGATTAACGATGAAATTGGCGTGTTTGCGCGAAACCTCCGCGCCTCCCGCGCGTGCGCCTTTGAACCCCGCCCTCTCGACGAACCATCCCGCCGACGTCCCCTCCGCGCGTCTGAAAACGCTGCCCAGAGATCTGCCCGACGGCTGCGAAGCGGTCCTGCGCCGTTTGAATTCTCTCATACTCTCCGCAACGTCGTACGGCGACGCCTGTACGAGTTTCAACGCCGCCCCTATGACTATCGTATCCTTTCCGAACACGCTGGAGCGGTAACCGAATCCGCACTCCTGCGGCGACAGTCTTGCCGTCTTCCCGTCCGAGAGCACGTCTACGTATTCGACAAGCTCGCATATCTCTCTGCCGTACGCTCCCGCGTTCATCGCGACCGCGCCTCCTATGCTGCCCGGGACAGAAGCGATGTTTTCCAACCCCGACAGACCGCGTTTCTGCGCTCTCTGTGCCGCGGCTCCGAGTTTCTCCCCCGCGGCGAGCCATACCGTTCCTCCGCGGACCTCTTCTCCTCTCAGTCCGCCCGTAGACAGCACCGCGCCTTCGGTACGACAATCGGGAAAAAGTACGTTAGTCGCTCTTCCCAACACCTCGAATCTTTCTCCGCCGAGCCTCAACGCCCGCACGGCTTCGGCAAAAGCCGCCGCGCTTGTCGGCGCGAGCAGCAGTTCTATATCGCCTCCGCTGCCGAAAGCGGAAAACGAAGGAGCGCCCTGCCGCGCTCCGAACTCCTCTCTGTCCGTAAAATATCCGCAGTCCATACGGCATATATATGCGCGCGGCCGCTTCCCGAGAACGCTACAACGGCAGATCCATCAACGGACAGCCGTCCAACGCCTTATACAAACCGTCCATGTCTTTGCTCTCGAACACCGCCTGTTTGAACGTCTTTCCGCCCGACAGCCCTTTTACGTAATAGGCGAGATGTTTTTTCATGTTGGCGGCGACGTACGTTTCGGAGTGGAACGCGAGCATGGTTGAGATATGTTCCTCAGCCGCCTCTCGCCTCGTCTTCCACGGCCGCGGTCTGCCCTCTGCGTCCGCAAATATCCACGGACATCCCAAAGCGCCGCGCGCTATCATCACGCCGGCGGCGCCCGTAACGCGAAGCATTTCTCCTACGTCCTCCGCCGAAAACACGTCGCCGTTGGCTATCACGGGTATCTCTACGGCGGATACGACCTCGGCTATGTACTCGCGGTCCGCGCTGCCGGAATAATACTGTTCCCGCGTCCTGCCGTGTACGGTGAGAGCCGAAGCTCCCGCGTCCTGCATTTTCCTCGCAAAATCAACACCGGTACGAGAATTTTTTTCAAATCCTATTCTGAATTTTACCGTTATCGGCTTGCCGCTTTCCGTGAGCTTTTTCACGACCGCCGCCGCCGTATCGGGTTCTTTCAGCAACGCGCTCCCCTCTCCGTTGCCCACTATCTTGGGTACGGGACAGCCCATGTTCACGTCTATGACGTCGAATTTTTCCAAGGCGGGATGCTTCGCCGCCGCAAGCATTATTTCGGGATCTCTGCCGAATATCTGCACTGCCCTGACCTTCTCCGCGTCGGTCGTGTGAAGAAGATCTTCCGTCTTCGCGCTCCCGTAAACCAGCCCCTTTGCCGAGATCATTTCGGTGTACGTAAGGCCCGCGCCCGCTTCCGCGCACAGCCGCCTGAATCCGACGTCGCTGAATCCGGCAAGCGGCGCCGCGACGATACGCGAAGGCAGTATAGCGTTACCTATTTTCATCGGCTTTCACCGCTTCCCACAGTTCGTCGGCACGCTCGGGCGTCAGCTCTCCGACAGGTACGCCCGCGGCGGCTTCCAGTCTTTCGAATCTCGAAACGAACTTTGCGACCGACCTTGACAGAGCGGTTTCGGGATCGATCCCGAGCAATCTTATCACGTTGACCGCCGCAAACAGCAGATCTCCGCATTCCATCTCCCTCTCCGTATCCGACGCCGAAAGACATTCCGCGAGTTCCTCGCCTACTTTTTTCGCCGCGTCGTCGGCATTTGCGAAATCGAAGCCCGCCTTTTTCGCCGCCTTCTGCACTTTTACGGCGCGCTCTACGGCGGGCAGAGCCTTTGCGGTTCGCTTCATCTTCGCCACCGCGCCGTACGCTCCCTTTTCCTTCGCCTTTGCCGCCTCCCAGGAAGAAAGACTTTCCTCGGGATTTGTCGCCACCACGTCTCCGAAAACGTGCGGATGCCGCTGTATCAGCTTTTCGCACAATTCGGTCAAAGCGTCGCTCACGGTAAATTCCCCGTTCTTTTCTGCGATACGGCAATGAAATACGCTTTGCAGCATCACGTCGCCGCACTCTTCGCGAATATTGGGGACGTCTTTGTTGTTTATCGCCTCGACGAGTTCGTACGCCTCTTCGACCGCGTTGGCGCGTATGCTCTCGTGGGTCTGAGCCTTATCCCACTCGCACCCGTCTTCGGCGCAAAGTCTTCTCATGATCCGTATCAAGTCCGCGAAATCGTGCCTTTTCTTGTCAAGGAAAGAAAGCGGCGCGAGAGCCGCCTCTTTACACGGTACGATGTCGGCGATGCGCGTCTTTCTCCCGTCGCAGCAAACTTCCGCGTCGGCCCCGACAAGCTGCGACAGCTTGTCTGCGACCGCCTGCGCGTCGCTCTCTCCGACGTCGGTTATTTTCAATTCGGATCTCGTGTCGTAATAAAAATCTTCCGCCGCCGCAAACGCTTTCGCGTCCACGGTCAGCGTGCCCGTTTTAATTTCTCTGTACGTTCTTTTCTCCGCGGCCATTCTTTCCGTCCTCCGGGTATTTTGCGGAAACGCCGCGCCTTTTCGGCACGATCGCTTTCACGGCGAACAGCGTTCCGAAGAACGTCACCGCTCCTACCGCGACCGCAACCGCCAACTTAACGGCGGGCGACGCTCCGAGCACGGTCACGCCGAGTTCCGCAGCTATCATTATAACACCCGCGAGGGCGGTTTTGGCAAACATATTCAACGCAATAACTCCCGAGCCCGTTTCCTGTCTGTAACCGAGCGCGGCAAGGACCGTTACCAGCGCGTACATGGAGCATTGGGCTATCGGAGCGGCGACGATCCCGATCTTCGGCATCAACACCGCTTGCAGCAGCAATCTGCACGCGCCGCCCACCGCCATATAGACCATCACGCTTCTGACTTTGCCCAACGCCTGCAACGAAGCGCAAAGGACTTGCATCGCCGCGGCAAAGACCACTCCTGCGGACTGTATGCGCAGCATCTGCGCCGCCGACGCGATCTCGGCATACGACAGAGCGGGATACAACGATCCCAGTATCTCCGGTGCAAACAGCGCGAATCCTATCGCGCACGGCAAAGAAAACATCAGGCAGTATCCGACGGCGGAACTCGTCTTTGCGTGAGCGGCGTTTTTCCCTTTCGCGACCAATTCGGACGTCAGCTTGGGCAGCACTGCCACAGACGCGGACAGCGCCACGACTACCGGCAGATTGACCAACGTCCCTACCGCTCCCGTAAGCAGACCGTATTGCTGCCTCGCCGCGGTTTCTTCCGATCCGTAAGCGGCAAGCAGACGCACGATCGCGAAGCTGTCCACAAAGGTCACTATCGGGAGCACCAAAGCGGAAGCAAGCATCGGAAGCATCGAACGCGCCATATCCTTAAAAAGCGTTTTATCTACACATACAGGCAATTTTTCTTTACTCTTCCCGTAAACGGCTCTCAATATGAAAGCCCCCGCGAACTCGGACAACGTCACCGCCGCAAGAGCTCCGTAAACGGCGTAAACGGATCCGTATTTCGCAAGAAACGCGGCAAGAGCCAATCCGAATACCAGCTTTATCCCCTGTTCGGCGGTCTGTGCCGCGGCGCATACG
Source organism: Candidatus Ornithoclostridium excrementipullorum (assembly GCA_018716085.1). GTDB lineage: Bacteria > Bacillota > Clostridia > Christensenellales > UBA3700 > Ornithoclostridium > Ornithoclostridium excrementipullorum. The sequence continues at coordinate 19,150 of DVKK01000010.1, forward strand.
GAAGTTCGGTTTTTTGCCAAAAACCGGCCTCGATAAACCGACGAGTAAGCGACCGCCGCGACTGCGGGCACGAGTATGAAATAACCCGCCGCGCTCTCGGAAGCCGCCTGCAATCCCGCGATCGGATACGCCGCCGCCGCAAACAGCAGCGTGCCCGACGCCGCGACCGCCAGACAAAGCTTTTTCGCCGCGGCAAGCACTTCTCCGCAGTCGCGTCCGGACGCGTCGTAATATGCCGCGTATCTGCTGACCACGGCGGGAAGCGCGCCCGACGTCAACGTAATAAACAGCGCATAAACGGGAAAGAAGGTCTGGTAAAGCCCCATACCTTCCGCCCCCAGAAGATTGGTGAGCGGTATTCGGTAGACCGCACCCAATACTTTCGCCGCAAGCGAAGTCAGCGCAAGCGCCGCCGTAGCCGCGGCCAACGAACCTTTGCGCATTATGCGAGCAAAGCCACGACTTTCGCCGCCGCCTCGTAGAACGCCGACCCCTTATCCGATACGGCTTTTTCGGCAGACACCAACAGCGCGCCTATCGGTTTTCCGTCTTTGATTATCGGAAAGACCGTACAAGGAACGGAGAAACCTCTCCCTATCGCAAGGTCGTCGAAAAACACCGTTCTTCCCTCTGCGACGGCTCCTGCGGTTTGAGCGAGAAGCGAAAACCCCTTTTTATCCGCAAAAACGCCTCCGCCTCCGAGCAATTTCCTTTTGGAACACACTCCGACCGACGCCTCGCGGGTCGTCAGCGCCGCACCCAACGCCTCCGCCTTATCGGCTCCTATTAAGCCCGCCTCTACGGGTGTGACCGTAAAGCCCCTGCCGTTGTCCGACACCATCACCCTGTCCCCGTATCCGAGACAGTATTTCTCCCGCATCTGCGCAGGTATCACGATCCTGCCGACCGGATCGATGCTTCTTTCCGTTCCCAATTTTCCCATACGTCACCTCAAACGGAAATAGTATGAGAAAAGCTCCGCCAATTATCCCGACCGCCGCGACATACGCTCCCGCGATCTCCCTTTTTCACCCAACTGCATAATTTATTTTGACAAACCTGCCGATATATGTTATCATTATCGTACTTAACGAAAATACGGAGAAATACCCAAGAGGCCGAAGGGGCTCCCCTGCTAAGGGA
>DVKK01000011.1 GCA_018716085.1 Candidatus Ornithoclostridium excrementipullorum
TCCGCGTCGCACTCGTGCGAAACGTATTCGACGATATACGCGCCTTTGAGCCTTACCTTACCTCCCGGCACGAGCCTCTTATATTTGGGCGGCGGCACCGGAGCGAAGTCGTCCCTGTCGATATATATCTTTCTGCCGAACGTAACGCTTCTGGTCGTGATGACTTCGGCGTTGGGATTGTTCTCGACCTCGCACGGCTCGTCTTCGGTCACGTTTTCGATAATGACGGGAACGGGATCCTTGACTACCATCACTCTGTCCGCGCGGACGTTGAGCCAATCGCGGACGAAGTGTTCCAGATAAGCCACGTCGACCTCGCTGTTCGCTTTCGCCACTCCGACGGCGGCGCAAAAATTGCGTATGGCTTCGGGCGGATATCCCCTCTCCCTCATGCCGCTGAGCGTAGGCATACGCGGATCGGACCATCCCGACACCTTGCCCTCGTCGACGAGTTTTTTCAGATAGCGCTTGGACATTATCGTCCTCGTCATACCCAGTCTCGCGAACTCTATCTGCTTGGGATATTCTCCGAAACCGCAGTTGACCTTGACCCAATCGTAAAGCGGTCTGTGGTCCTCGAATTCGAGCGTGCAAATGGAATGCGTGACTCCTTCGAACGCGTCCTCGAGCGGATGCGCGAAATCGTACATCGGATATATCACCCACTTATCGCCCGTACGGTGGTGTTTTTCGTGCAATATGCGATAAATGACGGGGTCGCGCATATTCATGTTGGGGCTCGCCATATCTATCTTTGCGCGGAGCACTTTTTCGCCGTCGGCGTAAACGCCGTTCTTCATCTCTTCGAACAGCCGCAGATTCTCCTCGACCGAGCGGTCTCTCCAAGGGCTGTTCTGCCCCGGCGCGGTCAGCGTCCCGCGCGTAGCGCGTATCTCTTCGGCGCTGTAATCGCAGACGTACGCAAGTCCCTTTTTTATCAGTCCGACCGCGCATTCGTACATTCTGTCGAAGTAGTCGGAAGCGTACAGTTCTCTGTCCCACGAGAATCCGAGCCAGGCTATGTCGCGCTTGATGGAATCGACGTACTCTTTGTCTTCCTTGCACGGATTGGTGTCGTCGTAGCGGAGATTGCATTCCCCGTCGTACTTCGCCTTCATGCCGAAGTTTATGCACAGCGACTTGGCGTGTCCTATGTGCAGATAGCCGTTCGGTTCTGGCGGGAAACGCGTGATGACCTTGTCGCAGGTCCCCGCGTCGATATCCTTCTCTATTATTTCTTCTATGAAATTGTTTGCGCCTCTTTCCATATCCGTCTCTCGGTAGGGAGCTTAAAACAGTCCCTTTATCTCCATTGTTTCGTCGTCTATCGTCATGTCGAGCGCGTTGGGGCGTTTCCCCAGCCCCGGCATGAGCATTATATTGCCGCATATCGCGACGAGAAAACCCGCCCCGCCGCGAAGCTCGACGTCCTGAACGTGCAGGGTAAAGCCTACGGGTCTTCCGAGTTTTGTCGCGTCATCGGAGAAGGAATACTGCGTTTTCGCGATACATACCGGCAGTTTTCCCTTTCCTATCTTTTCTATTCGGCGTATGCTCGCCTCCGCTTTGGGCGAAAACTCCACCGCCTTCGCTCCGTAGATCCTGGTAGCGATCGCTTCTATCTTGCTCTTGCAGGGAGCGTCGTCTTCATAAGAGAAAGTCAATTTGCCTCCCTTTTCCGCCGCGGCAAGCACGGCGCGCGCAAGTCCGACCGCTCCTTCGCCGCCTTTTTCCCAACATTCGCACAGCGCGAAATCCGCGCCCGCCTTACGGCACGCCTCCTCTATAACGGATATCTCCGCGTCGGTATCCGTGACGAATTTGTTGATAGCCACGACGACGTTCGCTCCGTAAACTCCGCGCAGATTGTCGATATGACCGAGCAGATTGCACAGTCCTCTCCTCAGCGCGGGCACATCCTCTTTTGTCGCTTCGGATTTGGGCGCGCCCCCGTTATATTTGAGCGCGCGCACCGTGGCGACCAGTACGACCGCCTGAGGCTCGAGCCCCGCGATGCGGCATTTGATATCGAGAAATTTCTGCGCTCCTAGATCGGCTCCGAATCCCGCTTCGGTCACTACGTAATCGGCAAGCGACAGCGCGGTTTCCGTTGCTATGACGCTGTTGCAACCGTGCGCGATATTCGCGAAAGGTCCGCCGTGCACGAGCGCGGGCGTCCCCTCCAGCGTCTGGACCAGATTGGGTTTGAGGGCGTCTTTCAGTACGATCGCCGCGGCGTCCACGCAGCCGAGCTGCGCACAGGTCACGGGAGAATCGTTCCTGTCGTAAGCGACGACTATCTCCCCGAGCCGCTTTTTGAGATCGCGCATATCCTTGGCAAGACAGAGCACCGCCATTATCTCCGACGCCGCAGTGATGTTGAATCCGTCCTGTCTGGGTACGCCGTTTGCGCTCCCGCCGAGACCGCAGACTATGCTGCGCAAAGCGCGGTCGTTCATATCGAGACATCTCTTCCAGACTATCCTGGTGGGATCGATCCCGAGCGCGTTGCCCTGTTGCAGATGATTGTCCAGAATGGCGCTTATCAGATTGTCGGCGCAGGTCACCGCGTGCAGATCGCCGGTAAAATGAAGATTGATATCCTCCATCGGGGCTATCTGGGCTCTTCCTCCGCCCGTCGCGCCGCCCTTTATCCCGAAAACGGGCCCCAAAGACGGTTCGCGCAAAGCAAGGCACACCTTTTTACCGAGCTTAGCCATTCCGTCTGCAAGCCCTATCGACGTCGTCGTCTTGCCCTCTCCGAGCGCAGTCGGATTGATCGCCGTGACGAGTATCAGTTTGCCTTTTTCGTCGGAACGGCGCGGCGCGATCTTCGCCTTGTAATTCCCGTACGCCTCGAAATCGTCTATACCCAATTTCGCGGCGATCTCGGATATCGGCGACAGTTTCGCCTCGTGCGCAATCTCGATATCGCTCTTCATGCTTCCTCCGTGACAATAAAAGTATATCTATATTCTATCCCCGCGGAGCGTTTTAGTCAAGTGAAACGGAAACTGTCGGCGCTTCTGCGGCGACGACGATAAAGCGCGGCAGGAGTAGGGAGGTATGTTTACTTAACTCTTGCGCAAACGGCGCGGATAATGTATAATTAAAATATGGAGAGCAACCGACTCAAAATGTCCAAAAGGATGAAGATGACCGTTGCGGCGGCTTTGACGGTATTTATTATCGTCGTGATACTGCTCAGCGTCTATGCGGGCACCCGACAGACCGCTCTCGACCGCGTGGATCTGCAATACTTCTACGTTGCGGACGAATACCTTTCCGTAGTCGACCGGACGGATTCCTATCTCGGACACCCCGACCTTGTCAAAACGTCGGCTTCTTCCGATTCCGAAGCTCTTCTCGTCGCCTATCCCGCAGGGCACGGCAAAGGCGAGATAATAATGAAAGAGAGCTCGGACGGCGGTAACACGTGGAGCGAACGCCGCACCGATCTGCCGGAAAGTTTTGCCGATTCTCAGGAGACTCCCACTCTGTACCGCCTCGACTTCACCGACGGAACGTCCAAGATATTGCTCGTATCGGGATGTCCGTCATGGAGCGCGGACGACGAATACGAAGCCGACGGCTTCAACTATTCGCTGTCGTCCGACGCGGGCAAGACGTGGACGGAGTTCTCCAACGCCTACGGCATAGAGTGGGCGGAGTCCATGCCCGACAAGGGCGATCCCGCCTATGACGGGATACCCGAAGAGGAGCTTCCCAACTTTGACGAAAACGGCAAAGTCCTGCCTTACGACGTGATCGTCGCGATGTCCTCGCTGACCCGGCTCAAGGACGACGGCGGCAACTATATAGACGCGTGGATGGGCACTTTCCACGACTACGGATTCTACAACTATACTTCGATACTCACTTTCGACGACAACGGCGAGCCAAACTGGAGCGCACCGCGCAAATTTTTGCACGACCGGCGCGATACGGAAAGCGCGGCAAACCTGTGCGAACTCGAGATATACAGAGCCCCCGACGACACGCTCATACTCCTCGGCAGATCGAACTCCCGCACGATGAATTCGATGATAAGCGTTTCGACCGACGAAGGCGCGACGTGGAGCGAACTCAAAGAACTGCCCTACTGCCTGACAGGCGACCGTCATAAAGCGGAATACGACGCCGCCACAGGGAATCTTATAGTTTCGTTCAGACTTTATCTGCCGGGGCTGAAACCCAACGCTCTCAGCGTACAGAAAAATCTCGGAGGATATTGGGTGGCATGGGTCGGCACTCCCGAAGCGCTGATCGAATATGCGGAAAACAGCGCATTCGACAAGACTTCGCGCCTCGGCAGCGGTATGCTCGTCATCGCCGAGACCAACGACGGCGCGAGCGACTGCGGTTACAGCGGCACAGTCTGTTTAGACGACGGCACGTTCGTACTGATTTCTTACGGAAAGTTCTCGTCCGACGCGGACGAACCTTATATATTGCAAGCCAAATTCCGTCTGTCCGACGTCATACCGACGTAAGGGAGCGGACGAGGCAAGGAGCTGTCTATGAATTGTAAAAATTGCGGAGAACAACTTGCGGAAGGAGCCGTCTTTTGCTCCAAATGCGGGACTCACGTGAGCGAAGTCACCGACTCCGCCGTCGAAACGACGGCGCAAGAGCCTACGAGGCAGGACGCCGTTCCGCCCGCCCCCGAAACCGCGGCAGCGGCGCAGGCGCCGACTCAGATCCCAGAAGAAACCGTATCTTCCGAGAACGTGTCTGCGGACGTTACGGTCGAGAAAGCCGCATGGATGCCGGAAGGCTTATCCGATCCCGCATATGCGGCGCTCAAAGTCATTCCCCACGCGAAAAAGCTAGTCAAACAGGCGCTGAAAGAAAAGCGCAAATACAGCTGACATAGAAATACGGGAAAGACCCGCCGAAAAACGGCGGGTCTCTTTTATACGACTGGTTTTTATACGCATAAGCATTCTTTCACCCCGTTCGCTCATGCCCGAACAGAGGGAGCAATAAAAAAGAACGGACTGTTTCCGTTCCGTGTGCCGCCCGATGCGGCAGATCATTAAAAAACCGAAACAGGAAAGAAAGAAGAAAAAAGGCTGTGGGTATTTATACTCTCGGCTTTCGCTCCGAGTCGGGCTTTCGCCCTATTTTCAGTAGCTGTGCTACTCCATAAAAAGGAGGTGATCCAGCCGCACCTTCCGATACGGCTACCTTG
>DVKK01000012.1 GCA_018716085.1 Candidatus Ornithoclostridium excrementipullorum
TATTATAATATTTTAGCGATATTCTATTGACAGCCTTTGCGATATTATTTATAATATTTTTATGAAGGAAGTGTGTTTGCTGGACATAGGTTCGGGCAAGCTCGTCTTTGCCTCGGGCAGAAGATCCGAAAAAGGAGTGTACACCGTTTCCCGTTTTTCGACGGCGGCGTACGACGGCTTTTACAAGGGGCAATGGATGTCGGAGGACAAGCTCGGCGACGACGTGAGGGGAGTCGTTCTCTCCGCCGGGGGCGACGCGCCCCGCGTGCTTTACGTCGGCGTGCCGTGCGACTTTCTCGAATACCGCAACAACTTCGTAAGACACGTGCTTCCGTCCGCGCGGACGGTCACGTCGGGACTCATCGACGAGATCTACGCGAGAGGCAACCTGTTCGGTTCGGACAAAGACCGTACGGTAATAGCTTCGGCGGCGTGCGGCTTTACTCTGGACGGCGGATACGTCGTCGATCCGATCGGGAAGCAGACTTCTTCGGTCGAGTGCACGGTAACGTACATACTCTGCGACAGAGAGTTCTGTTCGCGGATAGAAAAGATCGCAAGATCGGCGGGAGCGGACAAGATATGTTTCGTGTCCGCGTTCTGGGCGGAGAGCGTACGCCTTATAGACGAGGACGACCGCAAAAGAGGAGCTATTGTGCTGGACATAGGTTTCAGCACGTCGTCTGCGGCGTATGTGAAAGGAGACGGCTTTGAAGCGCATTCGTCGCTGGCTGTCGGCGGCGCGCATATTCCGGGAGACTTGTCGCAGGTGTTGGGTATATCGTACGGCGAGGCGGAACGGCTATGCGGGCAGATAAATCTCGGCTTTGCCGACGACGAAACGTATATGCTGGACACGGCGCGGGGCGTGGTCAGTTTCGGAGCCGATAAGGCGAACGGGATCGTCAAAGCGAGATTGGACGACATTGCGGGACTCGTTCGGAGCGTTTGTCCCGAAAGCGCGGACAAGCTGTTCGTCACGGGCGGAGGACTGCTCGCGGTCAAAGGGGCAGTCGGTTATCTGGGCAATTCGCTCGGACTGAACGCGGAGATGTTCGCCCCGGGCGTGCCGATGTATTCGAAACCGCAGTATTCCTCGGTTTTCGGTACTTTCGACGCGGCGGACAAAATAGAGAGAAGCAATACGGTACTCAGCAGACTGCTGGATAAAATTCGGAGGTAACATATGTCGGATAAGATCACGGGTATGGCAAAGATAAAGGTCATCGGCGTGGGAGGAGGCGGCAACAACGCCGTCAACCGCATGATAGCGTCGGGGATAACGAGCGCGGAATTCGTAGCCGTAAACACGGATATGCAGGCGCTTTCGCTGTCCAACGCGCCCACAAAAGTACAGATAGGAGAAAAGCTGACGGGCGGACTCGGCGCGGGCGCCAATCCCGCTGTCGGCGAAAAGGCCGCCGAGGAGTCTCAGGAAGAACTCAGGGCTCTTCTCAAAGACGTCGATCTGCTGTTCATCACCGCGGGCATGGGCGGAGGTACGGGTACGGGCGCCGCGCCCGTCATAGCCAGACTGTCGCGCGATCTCGGCATACTCACCGTGGCGGTGGTCACAAAGCCGTTCCCGTTCGAGGGTAATCAGCGCATGGTTTACGCCCAGCAGGGTATAGAGAAGCTCGGAGAATACGTCGATACGCTTCTCGTCGTGCCCAACGCGAAACTTCTGGAAGTCCTTCCCGACGATATATCCTTCGTCGACGCGTTCATCAAGGCGGACGAAGTCCTTCGCCAGGCGGTACAGAGTTTGAGCGATCTCATAGTCGTGCCGTCCATGATCAATCTCGATTTTGCCGACGTATGCACGGTGATGAAGAAAAAGGGACTTGCGCATATGGGTCTCGGTATAGGCGAGGGCAACGACAAGACTATCCAGGCGATACGCAATGCGGTGGAAAGCCCGTTGCTGGAAACGAATATTGCGGGAGCGCACGGCGTCATCATCAACATCGTCGGAGGACAGGATCTCAAACTCAAAGAGGTCAGCGAATCGGTCAAACTCATCAACGACGTAGTGGATCCTTCCGCAAACATTATTTTCGGAGCGGGATTCGACGAGTCTTTGCATAACAAAGTGCAGGTCACTCTTATCGCCACCGGCTTCGAGAACGTGCCGATGGACGAGGAAGAATATTACGACGAGCCCGAGGTCTACGAAGCGCCTCAGCGCAAAGCCGAAAACGACGTCCGTTCGGGACAGAAACGCATCGAAGAGGCAATGAGAAAATATGCCGAGAGAAATGCGGAGCCCGATCGCGTCGCGCGTCCGGCGCCGCAGGCGCGTCCCGCCCGCGAAGAGCAGGACGTCAGACCCCGTCAGAGCGCTCGCGACAATCTTTACGGACAACAGCCCGCCCCACGCCGCGGCTACGAAGACGATTACCGTTACGACGAACGCCGCGTTCAACCGAGATACGACGACCGTTACGGCGACGGCGATGCCGACGCGTACCGTCAGCCGTCGCGTTCGGATTACGGAAGAGGCGGCTATGCCGGAGGATATCCCGAAAGACCGAACGCCTACGACCGCGGATACAGACAGCCCGAAAGACCTGTCGCCGCGGACGAGCAGGAAGAGGATTTCGACGAACGTAAACCCGCTTTTCTTAGGCTGTTCAACAAGAAGAAAAAGTGATCGATCTATCCGTAGAGGCGGACGGCTCTTGCCGTCCGCTTTTTTATATCGGATCAATTTTTACTCGCTTGGATTTTTTTACGCGACGATCGCGATTTTCCCGTTTTGTGAATATTTACTAAAAAATGACGGAGAGGATCGAATGTGTTCGGAGAGTCCGATCGGCAGATGTCGTTCGCTCATACCTCGGCGCGCAGAAAAATAAACGCTTAGGTCGGCGGTCTAAGAAAAACAGACTGCGGAGCATAAAGAGCGACGGCAAGTAAACCTTTCCGAAAATCGCCGTATCGGTGTGTCGATACGGTTTTGAGCGTTTCATCGGATCGTCTGCCGTTTCGGCATAACATCGGCAGGACGGCATAGCCGATACGGATCGTCGAACGGTACGATAGCGTGCAGCCGTCGCGCAGCTTCGGTCATTGGTTTCGTCCGCGGTAAGACCGATAGTCGCTTTATAAATAAACCGTTTTGTGCATAAAAATAAGTCGGTACAAATCTCGGCTTTCGACACCGAAAGAAGTTTTTCGCGACGACGGCGGAGTATGCTGTGCGTATGAACGGATTTGCGGAAGTGCAGATACTGAACGCCGCAGCGGCGGCAGCGTTCGCGGCGTGTAGCGCAAGACTCGTGACGCGTATGAAGCCGTCGGTCCCGCGCATTGCGATCGTATCGGCGGCGATCGGCGCTTACGAGTGTTTCGAATCCTCGTTCGGACTGCGCGCCGCTATGGCGGCGAGAGCGGCAATGTTTCTTATATGCGCGCTCGTTCTGGACGAGAAAAAAGGCGGGGCTCGATTCGCGGCTCTTACGGCGGTGTTTGCGGCGTTTTCACTGACGGGAAACGGTTTCATCGCGCTGTTGCAAAGCGTCATGTCTGAAAAAGTTTACGCGTTTTCGCCTTTTGTTGCGATACCGTTTTTCGCTGTCGCGGGATATGCCGTCAAACGCGCGTATGCCGCAGTCGTCGCCGCAAAACGACGCAGGAAAAACATACAGAAACTGTCGTTGCAGGCGGGCGGCTGCACGGTTGAGTGCCTGGGATTTTGGGACAGCGGCAATACGCTGTATTACAAAAACAGGCTTCCCGTCATAGTCCTGGACGGTGAAACGGGAAACAAGATAGCTGCCGCCGCACACAGAGCGGGAACGCTGAGATTGAGATCGGTCGGCGGCGAAAGATCGTGCGAGGCATATTACATAGACAGGCTGATCCTGCGCGGCGGGAGCGGCGGCGATAAAGTGCTGGAAGACGTCGTGGCGGCGAACGGAAATATCGGATTCGACGGTTTTTCCGTACTGCTCAACTGCGACCTATGCGGTTGAACGAAAGGAGGTAATCATGTTCGGAAAACTCTTGGAAAAGCTGAAAAAACTGTTCCGGAATCCGCTTTCGGGCGGGGAAGTGGACTACTTGTCGGGAACGGACTCTCTGCCGGAACCGCTTACGCCCGAGAGAGAAAGGGAACTGACCGCAAAACTCGCGGGCGGCGACGTCGAGGCTCGTAACGAGCTGATAGAGCACAATCTGCGGCTGGTCATCTATATCGCGAAGAAGTTCGACACGTCGGGCGTGGATATGGACGATCTCATATCTGTCGGCACGATAGGACTGATAAAGGCAGTCAATTCGTTTGACGACGGCAAAAAGATAAAGCTTGCGACGTACGCGAGCAGGTGCATAGAGAACGAAATACTCATGCATTTGCGCAAAGCCGTCCGCATGAAGGGGGAACTGTCGCTCGACGAGCCTCTGAACGTAGACTGGGAGGGCAACGTTCTGTTGCTCTCGGACGTGCTGGGCACCGACAGCGACATAATATATAAGGATATAGAAAGCAACGTCGAAAAAGACGTGCTTCTGCAATGCTTCGAGAGGCTGACTCCCCGAGAAAAACAGATAGTCAAAATGCGTTTCGGGATACTCGGCGCCGCAAAGAAAACGCAGAAGGAGATCGCCGATATCATGGGAATATCCCAGTCGTACATATCCAGACTGGAGAAAAAGGTAATGGCGAAGCTGCGCAAGGACATGGTAAAGCGCTGCTGACGGAAGAGCAAGGAAGTTTCATTCGACCTGCGAAAGAATAAAGAGCCGCGCTTTTCCGCCCAAAAAGTTTACAAACCCGCCGCGATATTGTAATATTGTCGTATGAAGATATTGCTTGTAAACGACGACGGAGTTCATGCGCACGGTCTAAGGGACCTTGCCGCCAGACTGAAACGCGACGGACATAAGGTAAATATCGTGGCTCCCGATTCCGAACGGTCGGGAAGCGGGCGCAGTCTTACTTTTCATTCGGCGCTGCGGTTCGAAGAGACGGATGACGGAGTTTACGCCGTCAACGGAACGCCGTCCGACTGCGTGAAATTCGGGATAGACGTCATACTCGGCGAAAGACCCGACGTTGTGATAAGCGGAATAAACAATACCTGCAACATAGGCACCGATATAGTCTATTCGGGTACCGTCAACGCCGCTCTCGAAGCGTGTATGCACCGAGTCAAAGCCATTGCCGTTTCTTACGATTGCGCCGACGGCGATTATACTTACGTGAGCGACTTTGTCGCACGCAATCTTTCGCTTTTGATCGGACTTTTGCCCGACGATTGCAATACGGTGTTCAATATCAATTTTCCTCTGCCTCAGAGCGAATTGAAAGGAGTTCGTTTTGCGCGCACCGGCGACCGCTACTACGACGACGAATACCAGTACGTGGAAGGCAGCGGATACTTTATCACGGGCAGTCCCGTTCCCGCGAAAGACTGCGATCCCCAAAGCGACGTCGTACTGTGCGAACAGGGATGGGCAACCGTGTCGCCCGTCAGGATATCTCTCAACGACGACCGCGTTTACTCCGCCGTCAAAGAGGTGAAACTGTGAAAGTCGCCGTTATCGGCGCGGGCGCGGCGGGGCTTTTCTGCGCGGGAAGGCTCGCGTCCGAAGATATCGGGGTCGAAATATTCGAGCGCAACGAAAAACCCGGGAAAAAGATATATATCACCGGTAAGGGAAGATGCAATCTCACCAACGACTGCTCGGTGAACGATTATCTTTCGCACGTGGTGACCAACCCGAAATTCATGTATTCGGCGGCGTATTCGTTTACGCCTTCCGATACCGTGACGTATTTTTCCGAAGAGCTGGGGCTGAAACTCAAAACGGAACGCGGCGGAAGAGTGTTCCCCGTGTCGGATAAGGCGTCCGACGTGACAAAGGTTCTGGTGCGTAAAGCGGAAAGCGAGGGGACTTCGATAAGATACGGCTCCCGCGTCACGGCAGTAAAGACGGAGAACGGCAGAGTTTGCGGAGTGTTCGAAGGCGAAAAGTTTTTTCCTGCCGACGCCGTCGTGGTCGCAACGGGAGGTTTTACATATCCCTCTACGGGCAGTACGGGCGACGGATACGGATTCGCTTCCGCGGCGGGGCTCAGGGTGGTCCCGCCCAAAGCCTCTCTCGTCGGGCTTGCGGCGAAAAACGTCGCGGGATTGCAGGGCGTATCGCTGAAAAACGTTTCCCTGTCGCTGTACGTCAACGGAAAAGTCCGGGCTTCGGCGTTCGGAGAGATGCTGTTCACTCATACGGGGATAAGCGGCCCCGTAACGTTGGAGTGTTCGTCGAGGACTGCGGCGTATCGCGACGGGTCGGGAGCTTTTCCGACGGGCAGTTACGCTTCGGTCGATCTCAAACCCGCGCTGAACGCGGACGAACTGGACGCGCGCCTGCGCAGGGAGTTTGCGCAGACGCCGCTTGCGGAGATAAAGACCGTCATGCGCAGATTGGCTCCCGCCGCGCTCGCGGCGCCGGTACTCGCCGAGGCGGGCATATCTCCGACGGTCAAGGCTTGCGATATACGCAAGGAAAGCCGCGTCGCGCTTGCGGCGGCAATAAAAGATCTGCGTTTTCCGCTCGTCGGCGCGGAGGGACGGGAACAGGCAATAATCACTTCGGGAGGTGTGGACGTAGGCGAACTCGATCCCAAGACCATGGAGAGCCGCAAGGTGAAGGGACTGTATTTCGTCGGCGAAGTAATAGACGTGGACGCTCTGACGGGCGGGTTCAATCTGCAAACGGCTTTTGCGACCGCGGACTGCGCCGCGCGCGCGATAAAAGCCAAGTCCGCTCTTATTGCGAATTTCGGTTGATAAAATGCCGCGGGCGGTGTATAATTAATTCCAAAGCGCGCCGCGCGAGTATAAATTCGGAGAAAAACGATGATAAACATAGCGATCGACGGACCTTCGGGTGCGGGCAAAAGCACGATCGGCAAGATGCTTGCCGCAAAGCTCGGCATAACATATCTCGATACCGGAGCAATGTACAGAGCCGTCGCGCTCTACGCGCTGCGCAAGGGAGTCGCTCCCACGGACGAAGCGGCAGTAGTCCCGCTTCTGGACGAGATCGACATATCGTTTTCCGACGGAGAGGACAGAAAGATATTCCTCAACGGCGAGGACGTTTCCTCGGCGATAAGAGAACACGCGATATCCAAGGCTGCTTCCGACATATCCAAGATCCCGCAGGTACGGCTTTTTCTCGTAAAAATGCAACGTGAGATCGCCGCCGCGAGCGACGTCGTCCTCGACGGAAGAGATATAACGAGTTACGTGCTGCCGGACGCGGAGTTCAAGTTTTTCCTCACGGCTTCGGTCGAGGAGAGAGCGCGCCGCCGCTTTGAAGAATTGAAACAAAAAGGCGCGGATATAGATTACGATACCGTGCTTGCCGATATAAAAGACAGAGATTACAACGATTCGCACAGGGCGTTCGCGCCGCTGACCAGGACGGAGGATTCCGTGTTGATCGACAGCTCGGACATGACTGCGGAACAGGTTGCGGAGGTGATCGTCGGATATGTCCGAGAAAGAGCAAAAAAAGATAATCAAGCGTAAATACAGCGACAGACCCAACTTTTTCTACCGTGCGCTCGCAGCTTTGGGAAGGGTGCTGATGCGGCTGATATGGCAGCCTCGCACCGTGTATTATGCAGAGAAATTCCCGACCGAGGGCAGCGTGATATGCATATGCAATCACTATTCGCTGCTCGACGCGTGCGTGATATATCATAAGCTCTTCAAATTCAAAGGACGTATCGTTGTCAAGGCGGAAGCTATGAACAACCGCTTTATCGGCAACTTCCTCACCGCGCTGTGCGGAGCGATAAGCGTATCGAGAGGTGAATCCGATATCGGCGCGCTCAAAGAGATGATCAAGGAGCTGAACGCAGGTGGGAAGATACTCATTTTCCCCGAAGGCAAGCGCAACAAGAACAGCGCCGCAAAAGAGCTGATGCCGTTCAAGGAAGGACCGGTTTCGGTCGCGCTCAAGACCAAAACGACGCTCGTTCCCACGCTCTATTACAAGATGCAGATACCTTTCGGCTTCAAGCGCAACAAACTCATCGTAGGCGATCCGATAGATCTTTCGCAGTTTTACGGCAAGCCCGTGCATGAGGTGAAGGACGCCGCAAACGAACTCGTTATAGAGAAAATGAACGAGCTTCGGGCGCAGATAGACGAAATAGTCGAAGTATACGGAGGTTCGCTCAAAAAGTACGAGCAGGCGAAAAAAGCTTCTTCGGCTTCGGGTACGGCGAAACAATGAAGATAACCGTCGCCAAGAGCGCGGGCTTCTGTTTCGGGGTCAGCGGAGCGGTCAAAGCCGCGCTCGAAACTCCCGGCGAACGCGTCACTCTGGGACAGCTGATACACAACGATCACGTAAACGACAAACTCAGATCCGCCGGAGTGGGCACGATAGATTCTCTGTCCGAATATAAGAGCGGTACTGTCATCATACGTTCGCACGGCGTGGGCGAGGCGGTGTATCGGGAGCTGGAAGAGAGGGGAATACCGTACGTCGACGCAACCTGTCCTTTCGTCAAGAAGATACACGGCATCATCAAGCGCAGTTACGACGCGGGAAAGAAGATAGTCGTCATCGGAGGGAAAGACCACCCCGAGGTCGTCGGACACATAGGTTGGTGCAACGGAGAAGCTCTCGTCGCGGACGGCGAAGACGATCTTTCCGCGATCGATCCCGAGGCGGAATATTGCGCGGTCGTACAGACGACTTACAGCGTGAAAAAATTCCGTAGTTTATGCGAAATTCTCGAAAAACGATGCAAAACAGTTGAAATATTCAATACTATTTGCTATACTACAACAGATAGGCAGAACGAAGCGGAAGAACTCAGTAAAAAGTGCGACGCCGTGCTCGTGATAGGCAGCGCGTCCAGCAGCAATACATACAAGCTTTACGAGATCTCCAAGAAGTTTTGTCCCGACACTTTCTTAATAGACAATATGGCCGACCTGAAGTCGGTTGTAGCAAAAAATTATAACAACCTCGGCATAACGGCCGGGGCGTCAACTCCGAAAGAGTTGATCGTGGAGGTAATCAAACAAATGAGTGACACTCAAAACACCAACGTGAAAGAAGAGTCCTTCGAGGAACTTCTCAAAGAGTCGGAGAAGAGAACCAACAGGTCCTTCGGCATCAAAGCGGGCAGGATTTTCCACTGCACGGTAATCAGTGCGAACAGCGACGGCATTTACGTCGATTTCGGCGGCAAGAAAGACGGTTTCGTCGACAAGACGGAAGCCGAACTCGACGACGTTATATACAACCCCGACAACTATAAGCCGGGCGACAAGTTCGACGCGATGGTCGTCGAAAAGTCCGGCAAAAAAGATAAGAACGACGAAGTCAGCTTTTCCAAGAAAGCCGTAGACAAGCGCGTCAAAGAAGACAAGGAAGCCGAAGAGGCTATCCGCGGCGGAGAATTCCAGGTCACGGTCGAGAGAGCGGTCAAGGGCGGTCTCGAAGCCAGACTCGGAGGATACAAGATATTCATCCCCGCGTCGCAGATCAGAATGGGATTCGTCACCGATCTCGAAAAGTACGTAGGCAAGACGCTTCGTCTGCGCGCGATCGAGTCCAAGAAGAAGGTCGCCGAGAGCGCCGAGGCCGAGGCGGAATCCGCTGAGGCAATATCCGAGAATGCCGAGAACGCGGCAGTCGTCGAGACCGCGGCGGACGACGCGGCGGAAAAGAAGCCGATCGAGATCAGCAAGAGACGTTCGATCATCGCTTCTCAGAGAGTGATCCTCGAAGAGGAAAAGGCGAGAAAAGAAGACGAGATGTGGAGCAAACTCCAGGTCGGCGCGATCGTTACCGGCAAGGTCAAAAGACTGACCGATTTCGGCGCGTTCGTCAGCGTTTACGGTTTCGACTGCCTGGCGCACATTTCCGATCTGTCCCACTACAACATCGCTCATCCCAGCGAAGTTCTCGAGATCGGCAAGTCCTATCAATTCGTGATACTGAGAGCCAGCAGAGAGGCGGGAAGAGTTTCGCTCGGATACAAGCAGCTCCAGAAAAAGCCTTATGAGATCGCTCTCGAAAAATATCCCGTCGGCTCCGTCGTTACGGGAAAGGTAAGAGGCGTGTTCAAGTACGGCATCTTCGTATTGATCGAAAGAGACGTGGACGGACTCGTTCCCGTTTCCGAGATCGCGAACCACTACGTCAAGGATCCCGCCGAGCTTTACAAGGAAGGCGACGAAGTCACCGCCAAGGTCATCAAGTTCAGCGACAACAAGATCACTCTTTCGATAAAGGCTCTGCTCGCCAAGGAAGACGAGCCCGAAGTCGAGATATCCGACGAGGAGTACAAGGAGGCAAAGGAGAGAAGGGCGTCCCGCAACGCGAAGAAGTTCGAGAACGCCGCAGGCACCATCGGCTCCGCTCCGCGCAAGAAGAGCTCCAAGAGACAGGACGAAGGTCACGAAGTCACTTCCTGGAAGTCCGAATCCACCGGAGCTACTTTCGGCGATCTGTTCAATCTGATGGATCTTGCCGCAGACGACGAGCAGCCCGCCGAGGAGACCGCGGAAGCTCCCGCAGAGGAAAAGCCCAAGGCTAAGAGGACCAAGAAGGCCGCTCAGACCGAAGAAAGCGCCGAGGCCGTCGAAGAGAAGACCGAGGAATAAGTTTTTACCGCAAGACTGCGCTCCCCGGCCGTGAAAAGCCGGGGAGTATTCATGTCGGAAACGGCGAAAAACGCGCCTTTCGGACGTACTGCGTCCGTTTGCGCAAAACGCAGAAAATACAAGGGAAATTTTTCTCTCGAAAATCAAAAAAAGTGGTGTCAAATCGTTGACAAGACGCGGCGTTGTATAGTATAGTTTAGAAGTCGCACGGAAGCCGTCAACGGGGTGTGGCGCAGTTGGCAGCGCGCGTGGTTTGGGACCATGAGGCCGGGAGTTCGAGTCTCTTCACCCCGACCATTGCGATAAAACGTGGGCCATTAGCTCAGTTGGTTAGAGCAACCGGCTCATAAC
>DVKK01000013.1 GCA_018716085.1 Candidatus Ornithoclostridium excrementipullorum
AAGCGCCCCGACGTCGGGGCGCTTTGCCTTATCGTTCGTCCGTCAGAGTATCTTGGAGAGGAATTCTTTCAGACGGTCGTTTTGCGGATCGCCGAACAGTTTTTCGGGCGGAGCGTCTTCTTTGATCAGCCCGTCGTCCACGAACAGCACCCTGGTCGCGACTTCCTTCGCGAAGTTCATCTCATGGGTGACTATGACCATCGTCATGCCTTCGTCGGCGAGTTCTTTTATGACTTGCAGCACTTCGCCGACCATCTCGGGATCGAGAGCGCTGGTCGGCTCGTCGAACAGCATCACCCGCGGATTCATCGCCAGAGATCTGACGATGGCGATGCGCTGTTTCTGTCCGCCCGATAGAGTGGCGGGATAGACGTCCGCCTTGTCGGCAAGCCCCACGCGTTCGAGCAGTTTCTTTGCGGTGGTCTTTGCGTTTTCGATTATTTCCAGTTTGTCGGGCAGCTGAGCCGCTTCCTCCGAAATATCTTCGCCGCGGAGTCTGCGTTTCAGAAGTTCGCGGCGTTTGGCTTTGAGATCTTTCAATCCCAGCGAGATCGGCGCCAGAGTGATGTTTTCCGTCACGGTCAGGTTGTTGAACAGATTGAAGTGTTGGAAAACCATTCCCATATTGCGGCGGTGTTCGTCGATCGAAGCGTTGGTGACGCGCATTGCGGCGGCGTGTTGTTTTTTCGCTTCCGCAAATTCCGCTTTTGCCGCGGCAAGTTCGGTTTTAAGCTCCGCAAGTCGGGCAGGGTCGGCGGATTTTTTCGCCTCGGCGCGTTTTTGCTTTATCTTGGATCTCAGTGCGGACGACTGTTCTTTCAGAGCCGCTATATCTGCGGCGAGTCTGTCGCACTGCGCTTGTGCGGCTGCCACGTCTTCCTCAGTCACGCTGCCGGAAGACCGGCTCGCTTTTATCGCGTACAGCTTGGCTTTCGACTGTGCGTCTTTGAGTTCTTCGCGAGCTTTTGCGAGGGCGGTCCCGTTCTGCGCGAGTTCGGCTTTGTGAGCCTGAACTTCTTCGGAATATTCGCCCGTTTTCAGCGCCTTGATCTTCGCTTTCACGGCGTCGAGCGCGTCTTTTTTGAGCATCATGTCGCTGTGGAACAGCGTCGCGCCGTCCACGACGACGGTGCCGCCCGACGGAAGTTCGAGCAGGTTCAGACAGCGCAGGAAAGTGCTCTTGCCGCTGCCGGAAGGCCCGATCACCGCGACCTTTTCGCCAACGCGTATGTCGCAGTCTATGCCTTTGAGCACTTCTTTGGAGCCGAACCGTTTCGTAAGCTCTCTCGTGGAGATAAGTACGTCTTTTTGCGTATCGTTGTTCATCTTACGTCGCTCCTCCTAAGCCTTTTCTCGAGTTTGGACAGGCAAATCGTCATGATCAATACGGTGACGAAATAGACTGCGGCAGAGAATATGTACGGCGTGACTACATTGTATGTGCTCGAGGCTATACTCTTGATTGCGGTGAAGAATTCGGTGACGCCTATAATGTACGCGACCGACGTGTCTTTTACCAACGTGATCGCCTCGTTTCCGAGAGGAGGAATGATGTTTTTCGCTGCCTGCGGCAGAATAATGGACTTCATTGTCTTGCCGTAACTCAGCCCGAGCGCGCGACCCGCCTCCATCTGCCCCTTGTCAACGCTGAGGATCCCGGCACGGAAAATCTCGGAAACATATGCCGCCGAATTCAAGCCGAACCCTATTGCAGCTATCATATACGGCGTCACGCGTCTGTTAAAGAGTATCACACCGGTAAAAATTATATAGCTGAATATGAATAATTGCACCGTCAAAGGCGTGCCGCGGAAGATCGCCACATATGTGGACGCGATCTTGTCCAAGACCTTTGCGACGGCATTGGTCTTTGGAATGACTTTGCAAACAGCGAGCATCGTGCCTAAAAGGATGCCGATGATCAGCGCGGACGCGGTGATGAATATGGTCCATCCGTAGGCCTCGCCTAGGGCGGTCAAGGCGTCCTTGTTGAAGATCAAAGACAAATCGAATTTCATCGAGTTGTTCATAATGCCTCCTTGGCGAACAAAAGCAAGCTTGTTTGAGCTTGCTTTTGTTGTGCCGTATTAAACCTATAGGGGGTTATTCTTGGTCGGTCGAGCCGAAATATTTTTCGGTGATCCTCTTCCATTCGCCGTTTTCTTTCATTTCGGCGATGGTGTCGTTGATCCAATTAGCAAGTTCGGTGTTGCCTTCCGCGACGGCGAATGCGTAGTGATCTTCGAAGATGGGTTCTTCCAAAATTTCGACTTGATCGGGATACATTGCACAGATGGTCTCCGCCGGGTACTTATCCAAGATGACCGCGTCAATATTGTTGTTGATCAAATTGAGGATGGCTTCTGCGCCGGTGGGATAGGGGCGTGCGGTCGCGGGTGCGCCAAGAATGGGTTTGTCAAGAATGGCGTTGCCGTTTTCGTCAAGTTCGTAAGCCCATGCGTCGTCCATATTGGCAAGATCGTAACCTACCGTAGCGCTTTGAGCGCCGACGATCATGCCCTCAAGGTCGAAGGCGTTCTGAATTCTCGTATCGCCCTTGCGGATGATGATCATCTGAGAGCTGTCAAAAACGTCGTCGGAAAAATCGAGAGTTTCATCTCTGATCGGATTTTTGGAAATGCCTGCCATGCCTATGTGAGCTTTGCCCGTTGCGGTGCCGGAAAGGACGCCTTCGAAATCGGAATCGATAATATAGAGTTCAACGCCCAGTTTATCGGCAAAATATTGGGCGATCTCCATATCCCAACCGACGAACTTAGAGCCTTCCTTATATTCGAAAGGGGGGAAGTTTGCGCTTGTTGCGACAACGAGTTCTCCGGACGCCTTGATCTGATCAATGCTCGCGGAAGCCAAGCCTCCTTCTTTGGAAGTGTCTCCGCAGCCCGCAAAGCAAGCGGTAAGACTGACGATCATGATCGCCGCTACTATCAAAATGACCGAAGTTTTTTTCTTCATAAATGTCACTCCTCTGTGTTTTCTTTTGATAACGGTATTATAATGCGCTCCGCATATTTATGCAAGCGTTTTGCGCAATAAAAATAAAATACGCGCGAAAGACCGCGGAAGGGAAAACGATTTATGCAAAATACGTTGAATAAAAGATCGATTTTGAATAATTATACCGATTTATGCAAAATTTATACGCATCCTCATACGAAGGCGTTTTCGTCGGCGTCGTAATCGTAACCTATCTCGCGGAGTTTGCTCTCGACCGTCTTGCGGTCGAGCCCTTCGTTCAGACAGAGTTCGTCGAGCGAGGAGTAGAGATCCCGCAGTTTCATGTTGACTGCGGACAGCAATATTATCGGGTCTTTCGGCATTTCCATATCTTTATTGTATCACGATGCGTCCGTCAGGGCAAGCGCGCGGTATTTGTTACGCTTGCGAAATCGTCTTGTATCGGCAGCACGACGAGCAGTTCCGAAGTCGGGGTAGCAGACGCTCCGCGAAGTCCGTACGCCGGGACCGCGGAAAAAAACGACTGAGCGTACGTGAATTATTATGCAGTTTTCGGTGGGTATTATGCAAGAAGCGGTCCTTGACGGAAAGAAAGTCGGTTGTTACAATATAAATATGATAAGAAAAAAGGGAAAAGCGGTTTTGTCCGTGCTCTGCGCATTGTTTGCATTGACGGTTTGTTCGGCGCTTTTCACGGGATGTACTTACTACGAATTTCCGGACGTACCGCATAGGGAAGGCTATCTCAGGACCGAGGATATCAGGATACGGGACATAAGCGTGTTGGTCGCGGACGGAAAGTATTATATGTACGGGATGTATCCGTGTTCGCTCGAAGACGGAGGTTACGCCTGTTACGTCAGCGACGATCTTCTGTATTGGGAGGAGGAACCGCACGACGTATTTCTCAAAACATGGGACGGATCGTTTGAGGGGACGAGTTGTTTCTGGGCGCCCGAAGTGCACGAATACAAAGGCAGATATTATCTTTTCGGGTCTTATCAGTCGGCTGAAACGGGCAGGCGCGGGACTTCGGTCTTCGTTGCCGACGATCCGTTGGGGCCGTTCGAGGAACTGTCCGACGGACATATCACTCCGCACGAGTGGAATTGCATCGACGGGACTCTGTACGTAGACGAAGACGGCGTGCCTTGGATGGCATTCGTTCACGAGTGGGTGGACGAGGGCGAGGGCTCTATGTGCGTCGTAAGATTGTCGGACGATCTGTCGCGCACGGAGGGAGAGGTCAAGACTGTCTTTTACGCCAAAGATCCGTTTTGGAGCGACAACAAGGTCACGGACGCTCCGTATTTTTACAAGACGAGCGGAGGGGAACTGCTGATGATATGGTCCAATTCCGATCTGTTCGACAACTACGCGATAGGCATCGCGCGCTCGGACAACGGCAGACCCGACGGCGAATGGTCGCATGACGCGATACCGCTTTACAGCCGCAACTTCACATACGCCGAGGACGGCGGGCACGGAGTCATATTCGAGGATCTTAACGGGGATCTTGTATTGGGATTCCACTCGCCCGGATTCGTGGAAAAAGAAGGAGAGTTCGAAAGGGCTTACTTTTACAGACTGGAAGATACGGGGGATTCGCTCGCGATCGCGGAAAGATATTTCGAATAAGACAAAACCGCGCATATAGCGCGGTTTTTTCATGCCCGTGTCTGTTTTTCAATATTTATATTCTATCCTGTCGGCGTCTGTGACGCGGCATTGGGATATCTTGCACGCATACTTGTCGGTGTCGCCGAGATTGCGCTTTGCGGTCAGACTGCGGCAGTGAGAGGCGGCTATCGCGACCTTTCCGCATTCGCCGAAACCGTTGTTTTCTATCCTCACTTCGCCGACCGCTTCGTTGCCGCGGCTGACAGGGGAGATATCTATCGAGGTGCCGAAACATTGCGAGAAAGTATTGTCCGATATCTCCACGGACGACGGCAGCCCGATCGTGGTACCTTTGCCGCTCGTGCAGACTATCGCGCTGCCGTTTATCGTTTTGAACGAACACTTTTCTATCTTCACTCCGCCCGACGTCGCAAATGCGAGACCGTCGGCGGCGGAACCGTACAGTACGGTATCGCGGCAGGTAACGTCCGCCGTGTGGAGCGAGGCGTTTTCCAGCATACAGCCGGCGCAGTCCGCAGGCACGGGCGAGTCGAAACGCAAAACGCGGGAAGACTTGTCGTATGAAGCGACGGTGAGTTCGCATTTTCGCGCAAAT
The DNA here is from genome assembly GCA_018716085.1 of Candidatus Ornithoclostridium excrementipullorum. GTDB lineage: Bacteria > Bacillota > Clostridia > Christensenellales > UBA3700 > Ornithoclostridium > Ornithoclostridium excrementipullorum. The sequence goes on from DVKK01000013.1 coordinate 5,216, forward strand.
GTGTCGGCTTCCGTAAATGCCGCCAGGTCGCCTTTCTCGAAAGGCGCGAGCGCGATCGCGCTGTCTGCCAACGTGACGGTCCCGTCTGCGTTCACGCTCTGCGGCGTGTGGAGCAGCCCTTTTATGCTCACGGTGTTGCCGAGGCATGCCGCAAGACGGCAGTTTTCCATATCGATCCGTCCGATACATTCGATCGCCTCGACCGCGCTGCCCAGCGCCGCGGCGCTTCTGCGCGTCTGGGCGCGGAGAGCCACGTTTTTGAGTTTTACGTTCTCACACATATCGGCTTTGACCGCGCTGCCGTGCGCGTAACGAACGGTCATGTCGCGCACGATCACGTCCTTGCAGTTCACCAGCAGTATCGCAGGACACATACCGTTTTCGGGAAAAGCGGCGTAAACGCAGTCCTTTTTGAGAGAAGACAGCCCCGAGAACGACAGTTTGAGAGTGGAGTAAGTATCTCCGCGGACGAGTTTCGACGCCCCCTTTATTTTCGAAAGAGGATCTCCGTTGACGCGGACGACTGCGTCGGAATCCGAGCCGCGGCAGTAGATCGATCTCTTTACGTCGGGCGAGAAGAGGTCCGTGCCGCCGCATACGGCTTGCGGTACGGAATCGGTTATCGCGGGAGAGTATTCTCCGGACATGCGTATTTCGGCGCCCGTCAGTCCGCTGCTCAATACGGTGAATTCGAGATATTCGGGATCGACGGTCTCCAGCGTGAACCCGCGCAGAGTCACGCGTTCGCAAGCTTCGAGGACGAAATAGTACCCTCTGCCTTTCAGACGGAGAACGGCGTTGTTGCCGTCGATAAGCACGTCGCGCAGACCGCGGAACCCGACCGCGGTACGTTCTCCGTCCTGCGGCACAAAGTCGAATTCTTCGGCTGCGGCGCGGTAGACGTTGCCGGATCTTACGTTTCGCAGTTGTTTGATATCTTTGAACGAATAAAATGCCATATCGAAATTGTACCATAATTCGGCGGGGAATGCAAACCTATCCTCGCAGACGGAGGGAACGGCGGGCGATACTTTCTTACCGGAGGTATCGCGTACCGAAACCGCGCCTGAGGTTCCCGCCCGAAAGAAGCAGAGCCTTGACCGTGCGCCGCAAAGAAGTGGAATCGTCCAGCTCGGAAATCGGGCGCTTTTTGCAGTCGAATATGCGTTCCGCGTCCTCGAAGCCTTTGCTGTCGGTCTGTGCGAAAACGTCGAAGAGCGACGCAAAGGCGAGAATATTGGAGCCTTCGGGAAGCAGACTTGCGTTGACGTCGCCGAGCAGCCACGAGTCGATAAAGAAACACTTGTAGCCGAAAGTCGGGAAGTGCCGCGCAAAAAATTTCTCCGCGGCGGCGAAAGAATCCAGACAGTCGTCCGCGTCGAGTCTGCCGCCCTGAGGCACGTGGACGTTGAGCACCTTGTCGCCGAGTCTGAGAGGCCACAGTTTTTTTGCCGCCGACAGGATACTGCCTGTCGGACAATACAGTCTGCCGAATTGGAATTGGAGCCTGCCGATACGAAAAAGTTCCGCCCTCAGGTGGTGGGACAGCCAGGCGTAATTGTCCAGACCGATACTGCCGTTGCGTACCGCGCTGTTGCGGCACCATACCGCGATATCGCCGAAAGTGTCGGCAAAGACGTCGTCGCCTATCCCGAACCCGCGGTATTTTTCGCGCGAATATTTCATCGCCGCAAGCACGCAGGCGAGTTTCACGGCGCCGTTTTTGTCGGACAGAGATCTGTCGAAGCGCTCCGTAAGCCGCGGGATCCGACGGTCGCAGTAATCGGAGTTTGCGCGGTATGCCGCAAGGCTCGCTTCGATAAGCGTTCCGTCAAGTCCGACGTATTCCCCGTAAAGGGCGATATCCTTTTCCGCTCCCATGACTGCATTATACACCGGGGCGCGAGCGCCGTCAACGCGCGATACGCCGCCGTCGGGGAGAGGACCGAAAATAAAAATATTATTATGACACACGTTGTGACGTTTGATAGTTCAGGCTGAAAAAGGAGGTTGCCATGTATCTGGAAAAATTCGTGTTGCCGACCGACGAAAACGGCGTGTATATGTCGTATTATTACGAAAACGGCGGCTATGTGGACAATCAGTATCCCTGCGGGATATTTACCAAGGCGGGACTTACCGAACTCGACTTCGAGAAGATCACCGTGCTGGCAGGATCCAACGGCAGCGGCAAGAGCACTCTGCTCAATCTGATCGCCTGTAAGCTCGGACTCGACAGGATCGCTCCGTACAACGGAGGATAGTTGTTCGATCGCTATACGAAAGCCTGCCGATACCGTACGGGATACGACGATACGGGCGTAAAAACGCGTATCCCGATCGGAAGCGCCGTCATAGCCAGCGACGACGTGTTCGATCATATGCTGACCGTGAGGAGCGCCAATGCCGAATACGCGGACGACAGCGCTTTTGTCAAAGGCGAATACGGCAGACTGTTTTGGGGAGATTCCATCCGATTCACGGGGGTCGATTCTCCCGATTACGAACGGTTCCGAATGCAAGTCCGCGCCCGTCGCCCTTCTGTTTCGAGAAGAAAATTCGTATTGCGCGAAACGGGAGGAGAGATAAAACTTTTCAGCAACGGGGAGACCGCTCTCGAATATTTCGACGCAAAATTGAAAGACGGCAAACTCTATTGTCTGGACGAGCCCGAGAACAGTCTTTCTCCGCAAAAGCAGATCGTATTGAAGCAGATACTGGAAGAAAAGGCGAGATATTGCGGATGTCAGTTTGTGATCGCCACGCATTCTCCGTTTCTTATGGCGCTCGAAGGCGCGAAGATATACGATCTCGACGCCGTGCCCGTCGATATAAAAAAGTGGTGGGAACTGCCGAATACGCGAACATATTACGAATTTTTCAGAGACAACGCCGAATTTTTCATGCGTACCGACTCCGACCGACGCGGCTGAACCGCGCCGCAGATCGATACTTGCCGTTATCGGCAAAGGTCATAGCAAAGAGAAAGAAAAAGTCTGTCCGCAGAGACGAATATCGGGCGCAGAGCCGGAAATCGCAGCGCGAAGTTGCACACCTGAGAAAGAACAAGGTATAAAAGAAAAAACGTCTGTCCGCAGAGGACGGAACGAGGCGAGAGTGCGGGCGAGGGCTTTTGTATATTCGTCATGCCGAGCGCCGCAGG
>DVKK01000014.1 GCA_018716085.1 Candidatus Ornithoclostridium excrementipullorum
CCGACGCGGCTCGCGTCCTGCAACGTGATCGTTGCGCTTTCGATCGTGTATTCCTCTGTGTTGGAATGTTCGCCGTCTTCGAGTCCGCCATACGTTATGTTGTAGACGATCGGGGTATAGACCGCCTCGACGGTGATGTCGTCGGCGACGATATCATAGTCTTCCCACTTGCCGGTATAACCGACCTTGGCAGGCACCACGGGTTCGGTCAACGAATCGTCTTCGACGGTGAATTCGACCTCTTCCACCGTCCCGTCGTCGGCAACAAAGGTGGCGGTGTAAGTATTGATCTCCCATTGAGCCCAAAGCACGACGTCCTCGCAAGCGGAAGTATCGATCTCGGTCACGGCTTCTTCGCCTGCCTCGTCCGCCGTCCAACCGATGAACTTATAGCCCGTCCTGGAGGGCTCGCCAAGAACGACGTCGTCGTCCTCGATCGTGTAACGGCTCGGATTGGAAGCCGCGTTGACCGCGCCGTCCATATTCTTATATTCGATATTATATGCGTTGACGCTCCATGCGGCGGTCAATACGACGTCCTCCGCGATGCCCCATTCGCCCGTTCCGACGCCTCTGCCGTCGGTCACGGCAACGCCGTCCGCTGTCTTCCATCCGACGAACGTATAACCGACGCGGGTCGGGACCTCGAGAGAGAACTCTTCGCCGAACGTCACCTGCGCCTCGTCAACGGCGCTTCCTCCGGCGACGTCAAACGTAACCCGATAGCTGTTTGCGCTCCAGCCGGCAGTCAGGGTCACGTCGCCCGTCACCCTGTCCGATTCGAAATCCCACGCTTCGCCGTCCGAGCTCCAGCCCGTGAAAGTATAACCGTCACGGCTCGCGTCTTTGAAAGGCGCCAATGCGTCTTCCTCGACCTGCTCGGTCACGTCGGCGATCCCGCCGCCGAAGCTGTACGTCACCGTATAGACCTCGCGCCGTCTTACCACGGCTTTGTACTGGTCGCGGTTGGAACCCGTACCGGATACCGTCTGAATGTAAAAGACGTTGTCCCCCACTTCGAGTTCGACCGTCGCCGACGGGATCACGTCCTTTCCCGCAATGTCGGTCGAAACTTCGTATTGCGCATAGGGACTGACCGTCAACTGCTCCCCGAACGCGAACGTAGTCTGCGCGTTGGGCAGCTCGATCGTCAAAGTCTTGCCGTCCATGGTCATCTCGCCGCTGTCGATGATCGCACAACTCGCGGCGTCGCTCGACGGCACCCATTTGGCATACAGCGTGACGTCTTCGGTCACGGTGTCCGCCCTGAAATTCCATACCGTCGTAAGGTCCGCCTCCCGATACCAGCCCACAAGCGCATAGCCCGGGCGCTCGGGCGCGACAGGCTTGACCGCAAGCGTACCGTACGGCACGCTCTGCGTTTCCACCTCGCCGTATCCCATCGTGTCAAAGACCACCTTGTAATCGCGCTTGGTCACGTCTTCGTTGATCCACTTGGCATAAACGGTCATGTTGCCTGTCAGCTTGACCGTCAGCAGCGACTCGGCGGTAAACGGACGCGACCATATGTCTTTGTCCCAATACCAACCGTCAAAGACGTATCCGTCCTTGGTCGGATCGTCCGGCAGCGTTACGGCTTCCTCGCCGCCCGTGTCTATGGTGTGATAGATCTCACCGTCAACGACAAAGTCAAGCTTGAACTGCGCCTGACACGCGGCAAAGCCGACCAACAGCGTCGCCGCCGTGACGATAAGAACGATCGCAGACAGAAATTTTTTATTCATTTTGCGCCTCCTCTTAACGGCAAAATTTTCATCGAATAGTATATTCGATGCGATATTCTATAATCTATGATATTATCTTTAAGGCGATTTGTCAATAAAACACGCGCAGATTTTGCCGTAAATATGCATTTTTGAGCAAAATATTCGATTTCGGAGCGATTTCGGGCTTTCTTTCGACAGGATTTATCATGGAATATACTATTCGATGTCAAAAAATTATCCCAAAACGCCCGAAAAATCTGAATCGACCGCCGAATTTATATTTATACAAATTGATATAAGTAAACATGCTTTCGTCGTCCCATCGAAACATACAAAAGACTGCCCGCGTCATGCCGTGAAATACCGTACCGACCGTCTGCGGCGCGAACGCAGACCGCGCTGCGCGGTCGCAGACTGCCGCATTGGCTGTTTGCGCCTCTCTTACGAATTACCGATCAGACAGTGCCGTCCGTACACAGCACCGAGAAAAGGGAGTATCTGTTCCACCCCTCCTCTTTTGCCACCGACGCCCACTGCGCCGAGCTGCCTCCGTAGACCGCGGAGGTCACGTTGCCGCATTTGTAAAACGCGTAGCCGCCGATAGAAGTCAACCCGTAGGGCAGCGCGATCTCCTCGAGCGCGGAGCAATTATAAAACGCGCCGTTGCCGATCTCTTTGACGCCTTCGAGCAAAGTCGCCGAGGTCAGTCCCGAACATCCCGAAAACGCAAATCCCGACACGATCTCCGCCGTCGACGGAACGACTATCTCTTCAAGCGCCGTACAGCCCGAGAAAGAATACGCCCCCAATGTCGTCAGTCCTTCCGGCAAAGTTATCTCCGCGAGCGCCGTACAGCCCTCGAACGCATATGCGCTTATCTTTTCCAGCCCGCAGGTCAGGTCGACTTCGCTCAACGACGTGCAGCCCGCAAAAGCGTAAGGACCTATGTTCCGCACGCTGTCGGGCACGACGATCCTGCGCAGAGAGGTCATTCCTGCGAACGCCTCCGCGCCGATACCCGTCACGGGACTGCCGAGGTGCGACGACGGGAGCTCTATCTCCCGCGCGTTTTCGTTCTCCACTTTCGTTATTACGTATCCGTCGCCGTAATCCGCATAGACGAACCCGCTCGTCACGACTTCGCCGTCGTCCGTATCGCCGTCCGTATCGCCGTCCGCATCGCCGTCGGACGGATCTTCCCCGATATAAGTCCATTTCGCATAGACGGAGATATCTTGCCGTTCCTCGTTGCGAACGTAGTCCGCCATGACGAACACCTCCGCGTACTCCTCGTCGAGGAACCAGCCGTCGAAACGGTAATTATCCCTCTCGGGGACGGGAGCTTCCCATTGCGCGGCGACGGTACCCGTCACGTTCTGATATCTGTACACTTCGCCGTCGGAGTAATAGGTCACCGTGGTCGAAACGCGTCCGCCGCCGCACGCGGTAAGCAGACACAGCGCCGCGACAAACACGACCGTTATTGCCGATAGAACAAATTTCTTTTTCATAAAGCACCCCTTTCGATCACTCTTCCCCGAGGCGCCGCGCCCTCGGCACGGTTCGGGATCGTTTTTCGCGGTTTTGCGCTATTTTGCGCTATAAGTAAATTCGATATCCGGAAAGGTAAGCCGTACGCTCGTTATCGCGCCGTCGGTCACGGTATAGCTCATGTCGTCGAAATACGACGCGCAGAACATGTCGACGAACACGTCCGTTTCCTCGGGTATATCCTGTTGCTCTACACAGAAATCGAACAGCCTGCGTATCGCAGACGGCATGCCGGCGCGCAGTCCCGAGTAGGACGCGCCCTTATCGAGTATCACCGCGTAGGATCCGTCCCTCTGCTCCGCAGTAGTCGCGTACCCGCAATCGTACAGCCACGGCACCATGTAGTAGATCATGACCGCCACGCACAGATCCTCGCCTGACAACAGCATATAATACGGCTGCGTTTCCTCTATCGTTTCGCCGTTCTCAGTGACCGAAAGTTCAAGACCGTCGTCTGTCTCCGCGATACCGCGTATCTGTCCGTCCTCCCGTTCCGCAGACCACTTCTTTGCTCCGCCGGGTCCCTCGCACGACATCCCGAACGTACCGTTCCTGCTCTCAGCGACGACGCCGTTATCGAAAAATTCCCGCCAATCGTCGGAAAATCCCCCCGAACACCCCGTGAACGACAGAGCCGCCGCTACACAGACGAATACCGCCGCCGCAAATAATTTGAAAAAACGCATAAGACCTCTCTTTCTTTTTTCTTATTTTACGACGTTTCCGCGCTTTTGTCAATACATATACACCGATAGGTGATATCGTTATCGTTTTGTTCGTATCCCTCCTCGCGGCGGACGTTTGAACAAAAGGTTTATCGTCAATAATCCCGTCATACTCAAGGAGGTAATCTCATGCAACTCAAAGACAGTCAGACTTACAAGAATCTCGCCCGCGCCTATGCAGGCGAATGTATGGCGAAAGCGCGCTATATGTTTATCGAATACGGCGCGCGCAAAGAGGGCTTCAAATGCCTCGCGGAACTCGTGGACAAGGTCGTCTACAACGAATTCAATCACGCGCGTATGTTCTATTCCTTCATTCAGACGGCGGACAAGAAGCCGATCGAAGAGATAGAGATAAAAGCGGACTACCCGTTCAAGGAAAAATGGGATCTTCTGGACAATCTCCGTTTCGCCGCCGAAGACGAAGCCAGAGAGGCGGAAGAGATATATCCCGAATTTGCGAGAACGGCGCGCAAAGAGGGCTTCGACGACATCGCGGGATTGTTCGAAAACGTAGTACAGGTCGAGAATTGTCACAAAATGCTCTTCACCGACCTCTACACTCAGATGAAGGACGGGACCATGTACAAAAAGCCCGCTCCCGTCAAGTGGAAGTGCGCCGACTGCGGCTACGAAGCCACATCCGCGGAAGCGTGGCAGGTATGTCCCCTGTGTCAGGCGAAACAGGGCGCCGTCATGCTCAAACTCTCGGACGGGCAGTAACTCCGCGCCCCGGTTACCGTTGACAGATGCGCCGCCGCGGTATTGACTTATCGCGCGCGGCGCGTTATAATATCGGTATGAAAAGTCACCGCTTTTTACCTAAGATCGCGGCTGCCGCGGTTTTGTGCGCCGTACTGTGCTCGTTGTTTGCGGGATGCTCGGATATACGCGACATCTATACCATAGACAGCACCGACTACGGTCTGTATGCCAATTACCATTACAGCGACGGCAGCAACAAGATGAATTTTTCGCTGCGCGGCGAAGGCGGAGAATGGGTCGAAGTGTCCTGGGATACGCCCGTCACCTTCAACACCCTTCTCATCGAAGAAAGCGGTTCCCACGTTACGGAATTCGAAATATATATCGGCAACAGCCTCGTTTACAGCCAGGACGAGATCGGCGACCTCAGGCTCGTCTATCTGGGCACGGTCAACACGACGAGCATACGCATATCCGTCAAATCCTCCGACGGCGCTTACAATCTTACCCGCCTCGGAGTGTATTACGTACCCCGCAACAGAGATTTCGCGATCACCGATATGTATTACGTCGATCCCGATTCCGACGATTATCTCAACGACGGGAGCGACTTTTCCGCGCTCGCAATGTCCACCGACGTGATCCTTACCGGAGAGCCTTTCGCATACGGAGCCGACGGCTCTATATCCGCGGACGTATCAAAACTCGCCGCCGCCGTGGCCAAGCTCAAACGTATCAACCCCGACATCAGCGTGCACGTTCTGCTCTACGCCAAGCCCGAGACAGACGGTCTTTCCGCCGCCGAAGTGCGTGAAAACGCCATGGGCGACAACCGCGTCGCTTTCGGAAAAAGCGTCGTGGAACTGCTGTCGCTGAGCGGTGCCGACGGCGCGATATTCGACTTTGTCGAAAATCCGTCCGTGTTCTCGCACGGCGTGTTCAACGACTTCATTGAGTTTGTGCGGGGGCTCATTCCCAGCCCCAGACAACTGGGCGTATATGTAAGTCACGACAATGCGACGTTCGACGACGCGTCCAAAAGCTATATCGACGATTTCTACGTCGTGGCGTTCGGCATGGGCGACTACTCGACGAACCCCGCTTCGTTCGCAAGCGCGTGCCAGGTACTCGAAAAGCTGTCCGACAACGGCGTGCCCAAAGCCAAAGTCCAACTGACGATCCCGCTCTTCGGCAAAGCTCTCGGCACGGAAGAAAACAGCGCCGAAAGAGAGACCGAATACCGCTACCGCGACAACGACCGTTGGCTGGAACTCGGCTATTACGACAATTCTCTGACGGAAAACGGACTCACTCTGAGTTTCAACGGATATACGATGATAAAGGACAAGACCGCGTTCGCCTACGGATACGGCATGAGCGGCGTTGTGCTCGTGGATTACGACAGCGACGTATCCTATTCGGAAGCGCTTTCGCTCCACCGCGCGGTGCACGCCGCGATCGACAACCGGAACTGACGGCGGGCCGCCGCCCGCAGATCCGAAGCCGCGTCGCAATGCGCGGCTCTTTTTATCGCCGGCTTTATGCCGATCGTTAAATAATTTTCGCTTTACGACAGTTTCCCGTTCCGCCGTTGACTTTACTTTTTTTCTCTTTTATAATGAAATCGTATGAGCGCGAATAAAGTGAAAACGAGAGGTTTCTCCTCGCGTAAACTTGCCGGGACGGCCGTGCTGACCGCTTTGAGTCTGATATCTTTCCTGCTCGAAGGTCTGCTGCCGCCCATGTTCATACCGGGAGCCAAACTGGGACTCGGCAACATCTTCACCATGCTCGCGCTCATCGTATATTCGCCCGCGAGCGCATTCGCGGCAGTGGCCGTAAAATGCATAGTCGGCAATCTGATAGCGGGATCGCTCTCGTCCATGATCTACTCACTCGCGGCGGGACTGGTCGGGATGTGCGTGTCTTCGCTGTCCGTCAGGCTGTGCCCGCGCATAAGCGTGACTGCCGTCTGCGTGGCTTCCGCGGTCATACACAACACGGTACAGTGTCTGGTATTCTGCGCCGTTTCGGCAACATGGCAGGCGGCGGCGTATCTGCCCTATCTCGTGATGTTGGGCGCGTTGAGCGGTACGGCGGTAGGAGCGGCGGTGACGCTGCTGCTGAAAAAGGTGCCGATCTGCTATTTCGCAAAGCTGGATCCGGACATAGGATATTGCGAAAATATCCCTGCCCGTGACGATAAAACGCAACAATTATAACTCTTACGGAGGAGAATGTGAGCAGGATAAAAACGAAATTTTTCGGGCGGGGCGTTCATCTCGACGACAAGAAAAGCCTATCCGCGAACTGCCCGATAAAGGCGCTCGAAGCGCCCTCGTCCGTCGCTCTGTCGCTGCAACAGCACATAGGGCGCCCCGCGGTGCCGATAGTGTCCGCCGGCGACAGCGTCAAGACGGGTCAGCTTATAGCGCGCGCCGACGGTCCGGTAAGCGCCAACGTCTACGCAAGCGTCAGCGGCACCGTGGCGGGCATAGAAAAGCGTCCCAATCCGCGCGGCGGATCGACCGACTGTATCGTCATAACGGGCGACGGCAAAGACGAGAGAGTATCTCTGCCCCCTCTCGAAGAGATAACGGGCGAAACGGTGCGCGCGCGAATAGCCGAAGCGGGGATCGTGGGAATGGGCGGAGCCGGCTTCCCCACCGCCGTCAAGCTGTCGCCGAAAACTCCCGTGGATACTCTGATCGTCAACGCGGCGGAATGTGAGCCTTATCTCACCTGCGATTACAGGCTGATGATCGAAAAGACCGACGAACTCGTGCGGGGATTCGAGTTGCTGGCGCTCGCGCTCGGCGTGAAAAACATCATAGTCGCCGTCGAAAAGAACAAACCCGAAGCGATAGCAAAGTTCGATTCCTATCCTCAGCTCGGCGTGGCGGTGCTGCGCAAGCGCTACCCGATGGGCTCGGAAAAGCACTTGATATACTGCTGTACGGGGCGCAAGGTCCCGCCGGGGAAACTGCCCGCCGACGTAGGAGTCGTAGTGCAAAACGTCGCAACCGCGTACGCGGTATACGAAGCGGTCGAGAAGAATAAGCCCCTTTACGAACGCGTGATGACGGTCTCGGGCGAAGCGGTGAAAACTCCCGCGAACCTTCTCGTGAGATTCGGCACGGGTTTCGGCGCGGTGCTCGACGCCTGCGGAGGCGCGGAAGAGTCGGCGGCGGTCTACATAGACGGCGGTCCCATGATGGGCGCCACCTTGCTGTCTACCGACTACAACACCCGCAAGACCGACAGCGGTCTTCTCGTTCTAGACCGCAGGACTGCCGCCATCGCACAGCCAACGGCTTGCATACATTGCGGCAGATGCGCCGAGGCGTGCCCGATGCACCTGCTCCCTATGGACATCGATTTCTATACGCTCGCGGGCGATTACGCGATGGCGCGCGACCGAGGAGGCGTGCTCAACTGCATCGAGTGCGGTTGCTGCGCGTACGTCTGCCCCGCAAACCGCGCCCTTGTCCAGAACATACAGATGTGCAAGCAAAAGCTGCGCGAACAGGCTTGAGGAGGTAATATGGAAAAAGTTCTCGTATCCGATTCCCCCCATATCAGAGGCAAACGCACGACGCGCGGCATCATGCTGGACGTGCTCGTCGCTCTGCTTCCCGCGACGGTCATGGGCTGCGTGTATTTCGGTTCGGCGGCGATAGTCAACATAGTCGTGAGCATAGCCGCCGCCGTTATCTCGGAGCTGGCGTTCCGTCTTATCAAACGCGAAAATATCAAAAACATATTGCGCGATTTCGATTTCACGAGCGTCGTGACGGGGCTTCTGCTCTCGCTGTCGCTCCCCCCTCAGACTCCTTGGTACGTACCTCTGCTGTCGGCGATATTCGCTATCGTGGCGGTCAAGATGCTGTTCGGCGGTACGGGCAAAAATATCGTAAATCCCGCGATAACGGGCAGAGTCTTCGCATTCATCGCCTTTCAGTCGGTAATGGTATCCGGATGGCTCGCCCCGTCGATAGGAGCGATATCTCCCGTCGTTACCACAGGCGCATCGGGAACGGTATCCACCGGCGCGACCGAACTCACTTCCATGCTCGGAGGCGGAGAGCTTTCGGTCTCGCTGCTCGACCTGTTCCTCGGCACGGGCGTCGCCGGAAGTATCGGCGAGACCTGCAAGCTCGCGCTTTTGCTCGGAGGCGTCTATCTCGTCGTACGCAAAGTGATCAAATGGGAATATCCCGTAATATATATCGCGGTCACCGGACTTATGGCTGTGTTCACGAACGGCTGCGACTTCTCTTATTTTCTGCCGTCGATACTTTCGGGCGGACTGTTCCTCGGCGCGATATTCATGGCGACCGATTACGTCACATCTCCGCATACAAGACTCGGTAATTGGATCTATATGGCGGCTCTGGGCGTAGTTACCGGCGCGTTGCGCGCCGCTACGGGCATCGAGGTCGTTTCTTTCGCCATACTGCTGATGAATCTGCTGGTGCCGCTCATCAACGCCTACGTGAGGCCGAGGATATTCGGCGCGCCGTCTTTCGCGGCACGTATAAAGACAAAAATAGACGAGGCAAAGCGCAAACGCGCCGCCAAAGCGGATAAGGAGGAAGCCAAATGACCGTAAAACAGTTTTTGAAGAGCCAGGCTTTCAAGTGCATAATCGTACTGCTCTGCATCGCGTTGGTCGCGGGCGGACTGCTGTCGATCCTCAACGACCTGCTTTCCGTTTCCGCCGAAGAACGCACGATGCGCGCCATCGAAAGCGTTTACGGCGAGCAGCTGAACTACGAAACGCTGACGTTCGACGAAAGCGAGCTTACCAACGAATACGGCTCGATAGACCAGGCTTACCTGTTGGAGAACGGCTGTTATATGCTGCGTTCCACCGGCGGCAACGGATATAAGAACGGCACCGTCACGGTGTGGGTCATTTTGTCCGAGAGCGAAAACGGATTTGCCATAGACCGCGTGGTGCTGGAAGAATATGCCAAGCAGACGCTCATGTCGCAATTCTCGAACGCGTTCTACACCGTATATACCGCCCATAACGACGAGATAAACGGCGACGTGTGGTTCACCGTCGACTCTTCGGGTATAACGAACGTATCGGCGGGCGCGACGATGTCGTCCCGCGCGATAAACAACGCCGTGAACTGCGCGCTGTATTTCATGCGCAACGTACTGTCGGCGGAAGGAGGCGAAGCATGACGGGTCAAAGGTTCAAACAGATATCTCTGGACGGATTGCTCCGCAACAATCCGACTTTCCGCCTGGTGCTGGGCACCTGTCCCACATTGGCGCTGTCCACGGCGGCTTTCAACGGCATAGGCATGGGGCTTGCCGTCACGTTCATACTGATCTGCTCCAACGTGCTGATCTCGCTGCTGCGCAAGACCATTCCGGGAGCGGTGCGCATCCCCGCGTTCGTCATAATCATAGCGACGTTCGTCACGATCGTGAGAATGGTGCTGGACAAATTCATACCGTCGCTTTACGAATCGATGGGCGTGTATCTTCCGCTGATAGTCGTCAACTGCATAATACTCGGCAGAGCGGAATCCTTCGCCAGCAAAAACAAAGTTCTGGATTCGGCTCTCGACGGACTGTTCACCGGACTCGGCTTTACCTGCGCGCTCACTCTGCTCGGCATCATACGCGAAGTATTGGGCAGCGGGTCGATATTCGGCTATACTCTGTGGGATTTCAGGATAGGATTCTTTTCCTCGTCCGCGGGCGCGTTCTTCGTTTACGGCATATGTATCGCGTTGTTCAATTACGTCTACGGCAAAGTCGAAAACAAGATGCGCAGCAAGAACTTCGCCGTGCGGATAATGTCCAGACCCGATATCGGCGATCCCGTCAACGAACTTGCCGAAGAGCCCGCCGCCGCTGTCGACGGCAATGCGGACAACGGTCCCGACGGCGCTCTCACCGCGGAAAAAGCTGCGGACGAAAACGGAGGTAACGCGTGATGGGCACTTTCTTTACGATAATCATAATGGCGGTGTTCGTCAACAACTTCGTGGTCGTACAGTTCCTGGGCATATGTCCGTTCCTCGGCGTATCGAAAAAGACGAACAATGCGCTCGGCATGGGCATAGCGGTCACGTTGGTCATGACGATCACGTGTCTTATCACCTACCCCATCTACGAATACATTCTCGTCCCGCTCGAGCTGGAATATCTCGAGATAATAGTATTCATCTTCGTCATAGCGGCGCTCGTTCAGATGATAGAAAGAGCGATCCGCAAGTTTTCTCCGCCGCTTTACAACGCCATGGGCATCTACCTGCCGCTGATAACCACCAACTGCGCGGTGCTCGGCGTGGCGGAGCTGGTCATAGACGAGGCGCAGATGATGAGCCTGTTGGGCGTGACGAGCATGAATCTCGGATATGCCGTACTCTACGGGCTGTTCGCGGGAGTGGGCTTTACGGTCTCGATCGTGATAATGAGCGGTCTGCGCGAAAAAATAGACCGGCTCAAACTGCCCAAAGCGCTGAAAGGCTTCCCCATCACGATGCTTGCGGCGTGCTTTATGGCGATGGGCTTTTACGTTTTCAACATGATAGGCTGAGGAGGTTTCGGTGATGATCGACATATTGAGCGCTTCGGTACAATGGGACAAGGTCGGGATCGTGCTGGGTATAATAGCGGCTCTCGCGGTACTGTTCGCGGTGCTGATACTCATAGTGACCAAGGTGTGCAAGATCACCGAGGACGAAAAGGTGGTCAAGATACTCGAACATCTCGCCGGCGCAAACTGCGGAGGCTGCGGGCATTCGGGTTGCGAGGGCTTTGCCCAATGTCTTGCCTGCGGCAAGGCGAGTTTGGACGACTGCAAGGTCACGTCCGACGAAGAAAAGAAGATAATAGCGAAGATAGCGGGCATAGAGTTTGCCGCTTCGGAACCGACCGTCGCAGTCGTCAAATGCGCGGGAGGCGACGGCGCCGCGGACAGATACGAGTACGTCGGCAACGACGGCTGTCTGTATCTCAACCAATATCTCGGAGGCTCCAAGATATGCGCCACCGCGTGCCTCGGCGGAGGCTCCTGCACGGAAGTGTGCCCTGTCGACGCGATAAAGCTCGAAAACGGGGTCGCGAAAGTGGACAAGACGCTGTGCATATCCTGCGGAGCGTGTATGCGCGGATGCCCGCGCTCGGTGATAGAGCGCATCCCCGCTTCGGCAAAGGTCTACTGCGCCTGCTCCACGCGCTGCAAAGGCAAGGAAACGATGTCTTTCTGCGACAAAGGCTGTATCGGATGCGGGCTCTGCGCGCGAGTTTGCCCCGAAAAGGCGATAACGATGAAAGACAACCTTCCCGTATTCGACTATTCGAAATGCGTCGGTTGCATGAAATGCCTCGAAAAGTGCCCGCGGCACATAATCAGACAGATGTGATAAACGTCGGAAACGAGCGACCGTCCGTAATGAGCGGACGGTCGTTTTTCTTTCCGACTATCGTTATATCGAAGAACATATGCCGGATACCGCCGAAAGGACGGTATCCCGCGCTTTCGAAAGCCTTATTTCGGGCTTCCCTGCTTCCCGCTTAATTCAATGCCGCGGCGCTTTTCGGGCGTTCCGTCGCCTCGCGTTGCGCGCAAAACGCCCGACGCCTATGCGAAAACGCGGGTCAGCTTTTGGCTATCCTTATCTTGAATACGGCCTTCTTGACCTTGTCGCAGCCGTTGTACAGACTCGGCGCATGCGGCTCGCCCGGGTAAAACAGAGCCCAGTTCCTCTCCCTCAGCGGCAGAAGAGCGACCGGCGCACGCCAGAGCGCGATATCTCTCTGTGCGTCGTAAGGCGATATCTGCTCCGCTTTCGCGACGTCGGGCACGCCCATATATTCGCAGCCTGAGAGCAGATATTGCAGATCCGCCCAATCGCGGTGGGTCTCCGCCGTCGCCTCGTCGGGCTTCTTGGGCGAATAGGTCATCACGTTCACGTATATGCCGTCCGCGATATCGTATCTGCCGTCGGGCGTATCGGAATTCAGTTCTTCCGCCTTTTTCAGACATACGGCTATGGCGCCGTCG
The DNA here is from genome assembly GCA_018716085.1 of Candidatus Ornithoclostridium excrementipullorum. Classification (GTDB taxonomy): domain Bacteria; phylum Bacillota; class Clostridia; order Christensenellales; family UBA3700; genus Ornithoclostridium; species Ornithoclostridium excrementipullorum. The sequence goes on from DVKK01000014.1 coordinate 12,744, forward strand.
TGCTCCGCATAGATCTTGTCGTTCGTTCCGTCGGAATATATCATTTTTTCACCTGCATCGGTTCGTGGACCGCGCACGTCCTTTCGGATCGTGCGCGGCCGTGCCGTCATTCTTTGTCCTGCCCGCCGTCGTTCCCTTCCTGTTCGGTGTCTTTATCGTCGGAGGCTTCGTCCCTGCCGCCTTTTTCGCCGTCGTCGGGATCGTCGGGACCGTCATCGTCGCCGTCTTCCGCCTTTTGCCTGCGCTTCCTGACGGTCACGTATACCGCCGTTCCAACCGCCGCGACCGCCGCTATCACGACAGATACGATCGCAACTACGTCGGCAGCGTTGCTTCCTCCTTCGGAAGAGCAAGCGGCGGCGTACTGTTCGTAAGAGCCGCGCACCGTCTCCTTGTCGGCGTCGTTGAGAGCGTTGTACAGCGCGGTTATCTCGTCATACTGCGCTATCTCGTCTTCGGTCAGCCCGTCTTCGAGCATTGCGTCTATCCTGCTCTTCAATACTGCCGGGTCGGCTGTGGTCGCCGTCTGCACGGTGTCGTACTTCTGCCTGTATTCCTGCCAGGCTATGTCGAACGTATACTCGGTCTGCGCTCTCAGGCTCTCCACCGTGAACGACGCAGTCGCGCCGGAAACGTTCTGCCATCTGCCGCCGTTTATCCTGTAAGAATAGAGCCCTTCTTCCGCAAGCGTGAACGTGACCGATCCGGAAGACGCCGTGACGGAAACTATCTGCGGCGCGTTTTCGGGCATAACGGTCAGATCGCCCATGACGACGGTGCAATCGTAGTTGTCGTCGGAAGAGGAGAAGGCGACGCTCGCCGTAAACCAATCGCCGAGATCGTAATAGCCTTTCTCCAACGAAAGATCGTACTGTCCGGTAGCCGTAAGCCCTGTCACGGATACGGTATCCCCCGCGGGCAAAGTCCTGTCTGCGGAAGCCGTCGCGTCGGCGATCGTGGGCGCTCTGCCCTCGTCCGTAGCCGCAGATACCGTGACCGTCACTTCGAACGGGACGACGGTATAGACGACGCGCGCGGTGCCCGTGGCGTTGTTGCCGCTGACCGTGACGACGGCGGAATAAACTCCGACCCCCGCTCTGCGGATATCGGACACGGCGCCGCCCTGTCCGTCCGTATACGACACCTGAGCGGAATATCCGGACGGGATCCTCGACAGATCGACGCCCGCCGAGCCGTATTCGCCCTCGGAATCGCTTACCCAAGTGGCTACGATCTCGTCTATACTTCCCTCTCTCACGGTGAGCGTCACGCTCTCGTGACCTGCCGCAAGCCTGTAATTCGTATTATCGGACAGAAGCGCGCTCACGGTATATTCTCCCACGTCTGTCGGCGCGGAAGCAAGGAGCGCGTCTCCGACGCGGTATTGAGCGGTCGCGGTGACGTACTCGTCGCGGGTATCGACGGAAACTTCTCTGGGAAGGGTGTTGAACACCGTTTCGAGAACGCCGTCCTCCGCCTGTATTCCGTCTATCGAATAGACCGCATAGACGGGCTTGGGATCTACGGTCAGCGTGACCGCGATATCTCTTGCGGTATAGTTGGCGCTGTCCACCGTTACCGTAAGGTCGTAGACGCCCGCGGAGACCGCGGTCCAATCGGCTGCGCCGTTCAAGGATACGGTGTATCCGACCGTTTCGCCGAACGCGCCCTCAACCGTCTGAGCTGCTTCCCAAAGATCGTCTGCCGTCACGCTCATGCCGTGATCGTATACGACGCGGACGTCGGGGAACAGTCCTTCGATCATCGCGTCGGTCACGGGAGCTTCCGTAATTTCGAGATAAAGAGCCCCGTTTTCGACCACGGTGATATTGCGCCTGTACGCGTCGCCGACTTCCACGCTGGTATCGACGAAGACTCTGCCCGCGGCGTCGAACGTACCGTTGGCGTCGACGTTGACGTACACGTCGAACATCTCGGACAGATCTATCGTTTCGTCCAGATAGAGATCGTCGATGCTGTAATCGTAACCGAAGTTGGCGGCTACGTAATCCTGCACGCTCTGCCAATCGTCGGGCAGAACGCCGTATTCGACTGCGAGCCTGTCATAATCGACCGTCACGTAAAGCGGCAGGATGATCAGATACTGTTTGTCGTCGTCGAACCTGTATTCCTTGTCCGCATAGTTGGGATCGGACGAGGTAAATTCCGCGCAGAATATATAACTGCCCGCGTCGATCGGCGAAATATCCAGACCTGCGCCGTCCGTCACGCGGTTGCCGTCGGTATCTTCGTAATAGAATACGAATGTTCCCAGCCCATCGAGGACGACTTTCTTGCCGACCGCTTCGGGTCCGTAGGTATAATTCACGCCGTCCGCGCTCGTTATGCCGACGGTGAGGTCATGTCCCGCGCCTGTGTAATGGAACGCCATGTCTTCGTCGGGGTCGACCGCGAGCGACGGCGACGCCGCGCCGATAGTGAGCGTAGCGGTCATCGTATAGACGTAAGCCTCGTGTTCGGTGCCGTCGGCGTCGGTCCACATGCCCTCGGTCACGGCGGAGCCGCCGTTGTGCGCGCCGTTGTTCCTGTCGATATACACCGTCATCTCCACGGTGTATACGCCCGCCGCCACCGCGTCTTCCACGGGCAGGGCTCCTTCGTCGGTATATTTGTAAACGACGTCATAGACTACGGCTTCCGCGTTGCCGGCAATGCCGGAAGCCTCGATCGTATGTCCGTCGGCGTCGTAAGTTACCTCGCTGTCGGCAAATCCGACCGCGCCCACGTCGAACGTGAGCCTCTGTACGGTCAGAGAGAATACTATTTCCCTGTCTTCGTAGTTTGCCATATCCGACAGAGTCACCGTAACGCTGTAAGCTCCCGCTTCCGTTACCTCGTAAGCGGTATCGCCGCCTGCGGAGGGCACGTACGCAAAGCTCTTGCTTGCGTCGACGGTCTCGCTGTTGATGCCGAGAACGTGTACCGTATCTGCCAAAGCCGCGCTCAGATCTGCGCCCGAATACGTCAGAGTCATGCCGCTGTCGAGCGGAGGATAGGTGGACAGCTCGTCGCCCGAAGCCTTTGCTACCGACAGCGTGACGCCCGTCCCGAAAAGATCTCCGTCCGCGGTATAGTTGCGATGATCGCCGAGGACCGCGTTGACGGTATATTCGCCTGCGTTCCTCACGGCGGAAAGACTGCCGCCTTCGACGTCGTAGAACACGACCGAAAGGCTGCCTTCGAGCGCCGAGAATATCTCCGACGTGCTCTCGAACAGCTGATCTACCGTGACCGACACGTTGGAAGCGGAATACGTCCTTTCGATCGACTGTACCGCCGTGCCCAGATCGGCGCCTGTGACGGTCTTTTTGCCTATCGTGACGGTGCATACCGCCCTGTCGGCGGAATAGTTGGTGCCGCCGTATGTGATTATCGCGTAGTAGACGCCCGCGTTTTCGATATCGCCGAACGCTATCTCCGCGCCCGTAGCGCTGCCTTCGCGCCACACCACGTTGACCGCGCCGTCCGCGCTGTCGCCGTCGAGAGTGACGATCTGCGGCGTTATCTCGGATATCTCGTCGCCGTACGTATATTCCGCGCTGTCGGCGCCTGTGAACACGGTCTTGTAGGGAGCGACCGTAACGCGCACGGTGACCGCCGCGAGCGTATAATTGGTCTCTCCCGCGCCGAGCGCGAGTTCGATCGACCAATCTCCCGCGTTGCGCACGGTGACCGCCGCACCGTCGGATCCTACGATCTCGGGGACGCTCTCTCCCACGACGCCTTCAAACGAATATATCGGTTCCCAGTCGCCTGCCGAATAGACGAGTTCGCTGCCCTCTACGGTCTGACTGCCGTCGCTCCATCCTGTCACCGAAACGGTTATGCGTCTAGGCGTGACCGTCAAGCCTCCGTCTTTGACGGTGATATCGTAATTCGAAGTCACGTCCTCGCCGTCGGTGATGAGAGCCTCGACGGCCACGTAATCGGACAACGTGTACCCGCCCGCGTCGAGCGAAGCGATGTCCGCCGCGAGCGAGAAGTTTACGGAAAGCCGATCTCCCGAAGCGAGAGTGCCTCCCGAGAGCGAATACGCGCCGCCCGTCATACCCGTCAGATCCGCCGAACCGTATACGACCGAAATATTGCCGACCGACAGAGTTATCGGTCTTTCCGTTACGTTGAGCCTACCGCTCGTATCCGCGTTGCGGACGGTGTAATTGTCGTTGGCGGAAGCGGAAACGGCGATGTCGTACCCTCCGACGGACAGCTTTCCCGTCTGAACGGAAAGCGTCGCCGATATCGCGGACGCCGAGGCGTAATCCGCCCAAAGTTCCGTCGCGTCCGCCGAGGTATAGACCCCGAATCCGGCAAAGACGACCGCGTCGCCGTAGACCGCCTGCACGTCGTTGGCTTTGAGCCACACTTCGCGCGGCGTGACGGTAAGATCTCCCGCGTTCACCGTAACGGTATAGTTGGCAAGATCGTCGCCGTGCATCTGCACGACTACTCCCGAAAGAGCGCCGCCGTGCAAGCCTACGGAAGCGAATCTGTCCGCGGATGACGTTACCGTAAGGTCTACGGTCACTCCGTCGCCGATCGCTACCCCTTTGCCGAGAGAAGACGTATCGAGCGCGTCTCCGTAGATCACGTCGGCGTCTCCCGCATCGACGGTCACCGCCTTGGGCGAAACGGTCACGTAAACTACGGAATTCATAGTTACGTCTTCGTGCGAAAGCGTATAGACCACTCTGAAAGATCCCGCGCCGTTAAGGGAATCGGTCTCCGCATAAGCGCCGTCCTCGCCGAGTTTTTCCCATACGTACGACAGCTCGGTCTCTTCGACCGGCGCATCTCCGTAAGTCGCGGTAGCCGTAGCCGCAAGCGCGCTGCCGAATTCGTACACCGTCTCGGCGCTGCCCTGCGACGCGACCAGCGGCGAGCCGCCGTAAGTCACCTCTATGATTATCTCCGCGCCGACGACGTAAACGGTCACCGTAACGGGATCGAACGTATAGTTGCCGGAGCCTCCCTCGTAAGAGAATACCGCGTCGAATCCGGACTCCGAACCTCCGTTGTATTCGAATGCGGTTATCTCCTGCGACGTATCGCCGATCGCGTAGAATTTCACGCCCATATCGACGTCGTCGAGATATTCTCCGCCCGCTCCGCGCAACGCGGCGTTGACGGAAGCGAGATAACTGCTCACGGTAAGCACGGGCGTATCGCCGCCTATCAACGACACGTACTGCTCGGTATCACCGACGAATTGCAGCGCGAACGGGTCTATCGTGAATTCGATCGACCCCGAGAACGCGTTATAGTTTACGCTCTCGGCGAACGACACCGTAACGGTATATGTACCCGCGTCAGAAGCTCCGCCTTCGACGGGTTCTCCGTCGCTGTTTTTCACAACGATCTCGGGCGCGCCGTAAGTCGTATCGACAGCGCCCTCGACCCCGTACGCGGGAGTCTGTACGCCGCCGTCGTAAACGTACTCCGCGAGCTCGTCGAAGCTCACCGAGGGAGTGAGCCTGTCTACCGTCCATGTATAGACCGCCTGCGCGCCGTTGTAGTTGGTCGTCTGTCCGAACGTAAGCGTGACGGTATATTGTCCCGCGTTCACTACGGCGGGAGCGGCTTCGCCGTCCTTTTCGTACGAAGCGGTCACCTGCGACGTGAAGTCGTCGGGATCCATGCCCGCCGCCGAAAGCGTGAACTGCGGCGCCTGAGCCGTCCCCGTGTATTCGGTGACGTAAGCGTCGCCCGAGTTGAGAGTCGGCGCTATCGTGACGTCCGCTCTGTCCACGTTCATCGTCGTTTCGAACTGCGCTTCGGCGTAAGCCGAGCCCTCGGCGACGGTTATCTGCACATCGTAAACTCCCGCGTCGGTCGGAACTGCCTGCGCGTTGTTATAAGTCACGGAAACGCTGCCGATCAGCGAATCGTCCGCCTGCGCGCCTCCTACGCCGATGAGCGTGTAGACCACGTTCTTCTCCTGTCCGTCATACACGTACGGTTCTTCGGAGAACAGTACGTCAAGCTGAGCGCGCGTTATCTCGAAATCGCCGTTTACGACGGTGAGCACGTAATTGCCGCCCCTGTCGCCGCCTGCCTGCGCGGAAGCGGTGTAATTTCCCGGCAGGATCGGCTCGCGGCTCTCCGCGCCGACGCTGTAAGAAAGCTGCGCCGTGACGCTTCCCGTATCGGAGGCGATCACGCCGGTATCTCCGTCCGAAGCCTCTTCTATCGTATATCCTTTCACCTTGCTCTGTCCGTCATAGACGTAGCTGTCGGCGAGATCGAGCGTCACGTCCGCCTGTCTGCGCTCTATCGTGACGGTGACCGTACCCGCGGCGAACATCTCGTCTCCGACCGTCACGGTCCCGAGCGTATAGTTGGGAGCGGGCGTTATCCCTACGGTGTAGGTACCCGCGTCTACGGGCGAAGTCACGACGTCGCCCTCTTCGGGAGTGTACGTCAGAGTAAACGCGCTGTCGTCGCCCTGTACGAGCACACCCTGCGCCAATGTGAGCGCAGAGTCGTACGCGCTTCCGTTATAGACGCCCTGAACAAGTTCGAGAGAACCGTTTATCGGTCTCGCCGTTACGGTGAGCTTGCCCGACGACGGAGCGAACGTGTAGTCCGTAGCCGCGGTCGAAGGCGCGTCTTCTCTGACCGAAGCGGTCAGCGTAAGAACGTAATCCCCTACGGGCGATCTGAAATTGGCGGTCGTGGACACCGCCAAAGTAAAGAACTCGGCGTCGTCCCCGAAAAATTCGTCGGCAACTATGTACGCCGCCATTTCGGAAGTGTTTATCGCGTCGCCGTAGACCGAAGTCCTGTCGGGGATAGAGAGCGACACTTCCGCCGCCGCCACGGAAAATTGCCGAGTTCCTCCGCTTTGCAGCGAATAGTTGTTTAGCAAAGACGCGTTAGTATGATTGGCTTGCACCGTCGCGGTATAACTGCCCGCATGCAGAGGCAGTCCCGCCGGATTGAGCAATCCCTGCGCCGCCGAATACGAGACCGTACTGCTCAACGACTGAGCGTCGTTGTTGCCAAGCTGAGAACCGGTCGCCACGTTGCCCAGAGAGTAAGTCGGCTGCTGTGCGGCGCCGTTGTAGACAAGGCTGTCGGCGCCGTTCCAGTTCACGGTCAGTTCCCGCGGAGCGACCGTGATGTTGACCGTATAGTCGTCCTTGAACGACAGATAGTAATAATTGCCGTTTTTGCTTATGAACCTGTTGCCCGACGGCGCGGTGAACGACATGACGTAACTGCCCGCGTTGCCTGCGCCTTCGTACCTGTAATTGCTCTGAGAATACGTTCTCTCGCCGCTGTCCGTCACGGTAGAGGTCGATCTCAGCGTGATATTCGACGAGCCGCCGAGCGCGCTGTCGAGTTCCGTTGCGGAGAATGATTCCGTTCTGCCCGTGTACGAAGCGTTGTAACCTGCGAATGCGGGCACGTACATATAGTCGCCGTTGTACGTGTAAGTATAAACCGATCCGGAGCCCGAATACGCGTCGGAGCGCTGAGAGGTCGTCGGATCGTTGTAGGCGCGCGACATATCGTAATCGATATAAAGCCATGAACCGTATGCCGCCTCAATCGTATACGACGCTCTGGGCAACATTTTGTCCCACAAGTTGGGATAATTGGTCGGGTCGACGGCGTTTCCGTCGTCTCCGAGTCCCATTTTCCCCGCGTCCTCTTTGACCATGTAGATATTTCCGCTTTGCGCCGTGTTGTACCCCGTATACATCACCGGGACGTAGACGTTCCCGCTCTTATCGTAAGTTCTCGCCGCGACGTTGAAAACATCGTTTCCCTGGGTCACGGAATAGACGAATCTGTCCTCGCTCTGTCCGCTGTACCTGATATAAAGCGCGCGGTCGTTGTTTGTGTTGTTCGATATGCCTGCTCCCGACGCAGTGGAAGAGATGCCGCCCGCCTTCGCGAACGTTGCGTCCGAGCCGTTGGGAACCACGCTGTATACCCATTGATATCTGTACCAGTATGCGTTGCCCTTTCCCTGTTCCATCTGATCCTGATACTGGCTGTCGACCTCGTTGAGCGCCCACGGATGGGTCTTTTTGATGATATCCGCCGTGGCTTCGGAAACGTATATGTTGTTGAGAGAAACTCCCCCTATTCCCGCGGTCTCGGCGGCTCCTATCCCGTATGACGTCCTCATCATATAGCCTTCTCCGACGGTCGAATTCGTATAATTACCGGTGTTGTCGTTCACTATGCTGTCGCAAAGGCTTTTGAATCCCATGCCTCCCCACATACCGTTCCAGCCGTACATTCCGGAGTCTACGCTCCAATAACTGCGTATTCCTCCCGACCACACTCCGGATTCGCTGATCATGTATCCGCTTCCCCACGGATTGTTGTCGCCGGAATTGGTGAGATACGTAAGATTTATGTACGCGCCGTTTACGGTAACCCCGCCGTGCGCGAAACCGACCAATCCGCCTGTATATTCGTCGACCGCTCCTCCGGACGTACTGTTGCTGATCAATGCGGCGTCGCCCGCCAAATAGCCTGCGCCCTGCACCGTGACCTTGTTGAGCGTAAGTCCTCCGTCGGTCTGTCCTACCAATCCTCCCGTGGCAACAAGCATCCAATAGTCGGTGTATGCTATCTTAGAACCGCTGTTAACGACGGCTCCGTCGTAATTTACCTCGGTGTTCGCTATCATTCCGCCGTTGCTCCATCCGGCAACGCCTCCGAAAAGAGCGTTCACGTTGACGGAAGACCATGCCCGAGCGACTCCCGGAACGTCCGCTCCGTTTGAAAACGCGAATCTGTCGCGGAAAGTTACGCTGCAATTATATATGACGCCGCCGTCAAGCGACCCCGCGATCCCTCCGATATTTTTCGTCATGGTGCCTGACGCGTTTGCGCCTTCTATACTCGGACCGAAATACGTCCAGCTTCCGGAAGCGCCGGTAATAACAACGTTTACGTCCCTTATGGTTCCGGTCAGTCTTTTGACCAGAAAGCCGTAGTCTCCGCCCGCCGACCATGGATATGTGGATCTACTGGCAACCGCTATCGTGACGGTATATCCGTTGCCGTACAGAGTCCCTGAAAATACGCCGTCCACCGCGGAAGTCCCCAACGCCGTCATAGCGTCCATCGTTATATCGCGCGTCAGATAGTACTGTCCGCCTCCGGACAATGCGTTGCTCAAACCGTTCGCGTCCGATACGGCGGTTCCCTGAGTGACGCGGTCCGAAACTTCACCGGGCGAACTTATGTCCGTATAGACCTGATAATCATATCTGTTGTCGCCTATATTCATATTCGCCGCAGCAACTGCCGTCGCTCCGTCGCCGGATACGACCGTGCCGCCGCCGCTTTCCGCCTGCGGGAAAAATATCCCCGCCGCGACGAGCGCGACAAGCGCAAGCGCGATCACGATCAAACCGATACCTTTCTTTGTTCTGCTCATATTTTTATCTCCCTGTATTGTTTCCTCATATCACCTGCACGGCGAATGCCTGCAGGAAATCGTACTGCGACGGATAAGCCGCAAGTCTGCCGTGAGTATCTCTCATATCCACGTCGATGCCGATATAGACGTATGCCCGTCCTCCGCGGGTCTCTCCCACGAATATCGGCAGTTCGGTTTCGTAACCGTTGCCGAACACCACCCACGCCGTGAGAGGCCTTTCGCCCGCTTCCAGCCACGTGCGCGCATGATCCGCGTCGAAATACATCGTTTCGACGATATTGCGCTCCACGACTACGTCGAGAGCGGTCCTCTCGTCGAAATACCCGCCGCCGGTATATCCCGTCCCGTCGAGCTTCGCGATCAACGCTCCATCGAACGAACCTCCCTTATAGCCGAAGTCTACTCCGCTGAGTTCGGGCGAGAGCGTCAGCCTTTCGGTCGTGCCGTCGGAATAGACTGCGGTGCCCGCCGTCGGGATCGGACTGTCCGCGGCATTGCCGGACACGAGATATTTATAATACGCATACGGATCGACGCGCCATATATCGGCAGAGCTCTGACCGTCGAGCGTGAGCGAAGTCTTGTCCTTGCCCGCGATCGAGATCGTCAGCGTGACCGTCTGCACGAGCCCGCTCTCCACCGATTCCGCGCTGCCGTCCTCGGCGATGCGCTTGTCGAACGTGACTGTAACGTCTATCTCCGCCGCGGAAAGATCGGCGGGGTCTCTGTTTATCAGCGCGTCCAGAGCGCTCATGTCCCAGTCCGCCGCGTCGGTGACCTCGGACGGAATGAACGTGCCGTCGCCGTACAGCATCGTGAACATATCCAACAGCTGCTGCCGCGCCGACTCCTTGTCGGAGAAGTCGAGGTCGTACCAATCGAGCGTCACCGTCTGATCCTCTATCGCGCTGTCGCGGTAGTTTATCGTCACGGGATAACGGCTTCCGTTGGCGAATTGCAGATATGCGGTCACGCTTCCTCCGCTTACGCTCGGAGCGGAATAGCTGCCGGTGAGCCGCACCGAAGAACCGTCGATACGGTAAGTCATCGTGCCGCCGTAAGTCTGTACCGTAACGGATCTGGGAACGGTTTCGTAGATATGCAGCGAGATCGGATCCACGCTCCTTATAGCATACTGTCCCGTACCGCTGATCCTGTACACGTCGAACGTGATATTCTGCGTACGCCTTCCGCTGGGGAACTGCGCCGAAGCCGTGATGGTATGCGTGCCCTCCCTGTCCATCAGGGAGCGCAGTACGTCGCGGGTGAACGCGCTGCCGTTGTACGTCAGCGACACCGTCGCGCGCTCGACCGACGAGCCCTGCTGATAGACGGCGTAATCCACTCCCGCGAAGTACCTGTTCCAGTACTCGGTCGCCGCGTTATTCTTGCCCGCGGTATCGTAAAGGTACGGGTTGAACGAAATATCGGTCGCCATGTTGCCCCAGTCCACTATGCCGGAAGTACCGCTCGGCGAATAGGCGGGGTTGCCCACAGACTCGGACTTGTTGTATATCCATATCTCGTTGGAATAGGATATCTGCGAGTAGTTCTTGTTGTATTCGCCGTAACCGTAAGTCGCGTCTACGCCTCCGGCGGCATAATACGCATATCCCGTACGGAACAGCAATCCCCTGCCTCCGTAATTGTGCGACGGTCCGTTGTTGCCGTATTCATAGGTATAGTAATACGCTCCCTGTTGGTCCGTGGCTCCGCTGATATCGTACAAAGACCTGACGGTCTGCCTGAGCTTCTGCCCCGTATCGTACCACTCTCCGCTCTGATCCTGCGCGTAGCGCGTGACCGCGGCGCCCGTATCCTTGCCTATGAACGATATGTTCGTCACCGTGCCCTCGATCACGTTCACGTTGAGCTGCGCCTCGTTGAACACCGCAAAGGACGTTATGCGTTTGAATACCGAATGGAACTTTTCCGTAGTTCCCTGCCAGTTTATTGCTCCGAGCAGCCACGAGATATTTCCGTAACCGATCTTAGGCAGCACGTCTCTGATTATTCCTTGCAGATTTGTCTGTATGCTGTCCCACGTGCTGTAAGGCGTGCCGCCGTTTGCGGCATTGCGGGTATTGCTGCCCGCTATCCTGTCCCACCACATATATTGCAGATGGTTGCGCGAGAACAGGTTCGTCCCGTTCATCTGCATCGTGGACAGATCGATCATGCTCTCGTAGCCGAATATACTGCTCATGAGATCGTCGATCAGCTTGTTGAGCACATACGGATCGAGCCCTACGTTGAGGTTGGTCAGTCCGTTGCTGTATACGTTGAGCGTGACGCCGGGACGCAGGAGTTCGTTTATATCCAGTTCCGCAAGCGCGGTATCCAGTCTGCTCGGCTGCGACGCCGGCTGTTCGGGATCTTCGGGTGTGCCCGGGTCGGACGGCGAGCCCTGCTCCCCCGACACCGCCGCGATGAGGTCGTCCGCAAGCTTCCCGAGCGGAGTAAGCAGATCCAACTCGAAAGAAGCGCTGGACAACAGGCTCGCCACGTCGATCTGGATATCCAGCATCGCTCTTATGACCAGCCAGCCTTCGCACAGGTAAAGCGTAGCGGATCTGTTCGCATAATCGATATATACGTGCATTATCGCGCTGCGCGTCCCCGACCCGTGCGAGTTATATTCGGCGGCGCTGACGTCGTACATACTGATCAAAATGCCCGATCCGTCGGCGCTGCCCGCCGTCGAAGCGTGATTGTCCAATCTCACGACTCCGCTGACTTTGCTTATCGTTATCCTCGTGTAGGTAGTGCCCACGGAGCTGTCCACCAGCGTACCGACGGTGCCGCTCAGAAGATCGAGCGAGAATTCGAAATCGAATCCGTTGAGGAAATCCACTACCGCCTGTTCTCCGAGAGTTCTGCCGTCGGGCGGCGTCGATACGAGATCGAGCACCGTATATCCGTCGGCGTTGCCGGGGATAAAGCTCGCGGGGGCGTCTCCCACCGTCATGACGAGATCGAACTGCGCCTTGTCGTCGATATTGATGCTGCCGCTCAGCGTATTGCCCGCTATCGAACCGCCTGCGTGCGCCTCGATCACGAAATCGGTATTCGCTCCGAGCATCTCGAACAGCGCGGACATGATCTCGTCGGTAAACGCTATCATCAGCTCGCTGTCCTCTATCCTTACGGCGGATATGATGTAGCGGATAAGGTCGTTCGCGTTCGCCGCCAAAGCGTCGGTCTCTCCGTCGGAAGGCGCAGACGGTTCCTCGGCAGAGGCGTTCGGCAGTTCTTCCGCCGCGTCGGACGAGAAGAAGTCCGCAATGAGTTCCGAAAAATCTATATCGTCGATGCCCGCTATCGCGTCTTCGATCGCTCCGAACAACATATCGCCCAATTCGCTGCCTTCGACTTTGAGATCCACCAATCCCACTCCCGACAGACTGATATAAAGGTCGCTGTCCTCCATATACAGACCGACGAGGGTCTTGTTCTGCGCGCTGCCTTTGAGCACGATCTCGGCGAGCAGTTCGCGCGATCCGAGATCCCACGCGACGTTGAGCGCAAGGTCGAAATCGAGATCGTCGAAGTTGAGATTGAGCGGGAATCCGAGATCGAGCCCCGTGCCCGACACCAACCCCGATATAAGGCTCATTATATCCACGGTGCCGGCGTTCGCGCCGAATTCTATATCCATATACAGCGACTTGGATCCGAAAAGATCCTTGAGCGCCTGAACAAGGCTGTCGCCGTAAGCCGAATATTTGCGCTCTATTTCGGCGAGTTTGTTTTCCAGAGCGGTCAGATCCTGACCGAACGAGAGAGCGTCGTCCGCGACCGACAGCGAGAGGAAGAAGTCTGACGGCGCGCCTCCTGTCTGCGACAGAAGTTCGCCCCCGACCGACAGACGTATACCGTCCGCCACGGTCACGTTCGCAACGAGTTCGGGCAGCGTTATACCGCCGAGATCCACCGATACTCCGAAATCGCCCAAAAGCGCGAGTACGGCGTCCAGCGCGACGGTGACGGCAAGCCCGTTTTCGGTTATGCCTATCTCTATCCCGCCGTCGGCTGCCGACGTCGGCAGCATGACCGTCTGAGCCCGAGCCGCGTCCGCTCCGAGTTCGGCGACCGTAAGCACGGCGGGTTCGTCCTGCGACGGACGCATCTCGCGCAGTTTGTCGATAAGCGCGCCGATGAGGTCGAAATCTATTTTGAACACCGGCATGCTCAGTCCGTAAACTCCTATGCCGCTCGCGTCCACATACATCGCGCCGCGATACGAGTACAGCCCCAACAGAACGGTCCCGTCGGTATATACGGTATCCGCTCCGACCGAAACGTCGCCGTCGGCTTTCAGCTCTACCGACAGCATGGAGTCCTTGTCTCCCGCGGTCGCGGTATCGTCGTAATAGGTCTTGAGATTTACATCGAGAGCGAGCGAAACGTTCGTGTCGCGGGTGAACGTCCACAGCAGATCCGCTCCCGCGAGTTGGGTCAGCCCGAAGCCCGCGAGCAGATCGGCAACGTCGTATTCGCCCGCAGAGAAGCCCAGTTCTATGCCGGCGGTGAAAGATATGTCCGCGATGTCGTCGAGCAACGCGCGGAAAACGCCGTCCATAGTCGAAGCGTTCACGCTGTACGCGCTCAGAGTGAATTTTGCGGGGATATAAGCGGAACTCACTATCGTCTTCTGTTGCAAGGACGTGTCTACCGTAACGGTTATCGTCTTGCCGAACAGACTGCCGTCGAAAGTGATCGTGCCGTCGAATATGCCCAGATCGGCGGACAGGTCGAGCAGATCGTCCGCAAGGTCTATCTCTCCTCCCGTAGCGGCGGCAAGCACGCTTTCGAGCAATTCGACCGACAGCGCCAACCTTATATTGGAATTTTCGAGAGTGAGCGCGCCGAGAAGCTGACCTATCCACGTCGTTTCCGCGGCGGGCAGCTCTTCTCCGCCCGTGTCGCCCGCGAGAGCCAGCGCTCCCTGAGCGTTCGCGGAGCCGCCGAGCAGTCCGCCCAATATCTCGCTCAGATCCAGTCCGCGCAGATTGCCCAGCGCGTCGCCTATCGCGGCGGTGATATCGTCTATCAGCGCGACTTCGGACAGCCTGATACGCACCAGTCCCACGCCCGTGAGATCCACGAGCAGTTCCCCTTTATAAAGATATATACCTATCAATATGTTGCCGCCGTTCATGACTTCCGCCATCAGCGATATTTCGGCGGTGGTCGGATTCATCTGCCATTGCATACGCAGACGGAGCTGTTTCGAGAAAGTCTCCGCGCTGACGTTTACGGGCACGGACAGCTGCGTGTTTTCCGTAACGGCGCGCAGTATCGAATTGACCGTTTCGGTCAGGGCGTAGCTGCCCTCTTCGAACGACGCGTCTATCGCTATGTCGAGCGATCCCGTGAACAGAGAATTGGCGAATCCTTCGAGAAGATCGGAATAAGTCTGCCCGAAGCCCTGCACTCTCGAGGAAAGTTCTTCCTTCAGCGTGCCGTGCAGCGTTTCGTCGCCTATGACCGCGTCCGCGCTGTCGAGCGCAAGCTCTATGCGCATATCGGACGGCTCGCCGTTCGTCTGCGACAGCAGATCGCCCTCCGCGCTCAGACCGACCCCGAAGCCGTTTTCCGTCTTGCCCGCGCTCAGTCCCACGGTCACCCCGTCAAGCGCCGACAGAGCCTGTATGACGGACTCGGCGGAGCCGCCTTGCAGGAATTTTCCGAGAAGCGAGGATATCACGCCCATGGAAACGGAAGCTTCGAGCTGTCCTTCGGAATAAACGAGCGACACGGTATCGGACGGGGCGGTCGCAAGAGGTCTGCTCGCCCCTTGCTCCGCCGACTGCACGGCGGCGGTGCCCAGAAGTCCGTCGAGAGCGTTTTCCAAAGAATCGTAGATAAACGTACCCAGGTCGAAGTTTTCCGCTCTGAACACGGGCAAAGTCAGTCCGAGCAGTTTCAGTCCGCTCGCGTCTATATAAAGATCACGTTCGTAGACGTACAGTCCGAGGAGAGTTTCTCCCTGACGGAACAGCACGGTATTCTCCCCGCCCGCGACCGAGCCGAAACCGATATCCCGAGCGGCTTTCAGTGCGAACGATATCACGCTGTCCGCGCTGTCGCCTCCCGTTATCGCGGCGGAAAGTTCGATATCGAAAGCCAGCGACGGCTCTCCGAATATCAACGCTACGGAAGCGTCCTCGGGCAGTCCCAACGACCCGAGATCGACGAATTTTCCCACAAGTTCGAGAACGTCGTATTCGCCGGCGGCGAAGTCGGCGCTCAACGTCGCCTTGACGGACAGTCCTTCGAGCAGTCCGAGCAGATATTCCTTTACGTCCTCCGCGTCGGAGAAATAAACGAGTCCGTCGCGCGAAAGTTCGTCCGTATATTTCTGCGCGAGCGCGGACAGATCGTCGCCGCCGTCCCACGCAACGCCCAAGCCGTCGAGTTTGCCTTGCAGCCAGCTCTCGGCAGCGGGACCGTCGGCGGGCAAAGTCTCGCCGAAAGCCCCGACCAAAGCGGCAGCGAACGCCAGATCCTGCGCGTCCGCGTCCGTCTTCGCTATCGCGAGCGACACGTCCAGCACGAGTTCGTCGTCCCCGACGGAAACGGATACGTCCGCACTGCCACCGAAAATATCGACGGTCGCGTCCGCGGAGAGGAAATCGACCTCTGCCCCCAGAGCGGCGAATATGCCCGACATCAACTGCGAGTCGAGAGCCGCGCTTATCACGAGCCCGTCTATGCTGACTCCGCCGAGCAGCGCAAGCACGATATCCGTCGGATCCTGTGCCGAAGGCTGCTGCGGATCGGACGGGTCCGACGGCTGCGTATCGGGAGCCGCGCCCGAATTGCCGCCCGAGGAAGCCCCCGGCAGTATGCCGGCAAGTATCTCGGACAGATCCGTTCCCTCTATCCTGTCGACAGCCTGTTCCACCGCCTCGGCGATCGAAGTCGGGATTCCGGTATCTCTCAATATGAAATCGCCTATACCGCTCACGGTCGCCACTACGTTCTCGCCGTAGACGCGTGCCGAAACGAGCGGCGTACGGTTATCCCCGTCGCGGGAATACAGTCCCACCGAATATCTGTCGGCAGCCTTGTCGAGAGCGACTTCGAGTTCCAGATCTATATCGTCCAGGGACAGAGTCACGTCCGTGCCGTCAGGCAGATATTCCGACAGAAGTCCTTCTATGTACGCGCCTATATCGGCGCCCTGCTGCGAGGTCAGCGCAAGCCGCGCCGAAACGGTCATTTGACCGACGTAATCGAGCAGCAGACGCATCAGATCGGAGCTCGCGTCGGTAAGCCCCGCGGTCTTTTCGGCGACTGCCGCGCGTATCTCCGCCTGCAAGCCCGCGACGCCCGTCCGCACGTCGTCCGCCGCGATATCCAAAGTCAGCGCCGCGCCCAGAGCGTCGTATTGCCCCGAAGTCGCTATCGTCGCTCCCGCATTTACGGAAATACCGTCCTCGCCTATCCGCACGCCGAGCTGTCCTTCAAGCCCCTCGGGCAGGGAGAGTTCCACTCCGAATGCGTTCAGCATGGCGGCGACCGCCTGAAGCGTAAGCTGCGCCTGCAAACCTTCGGAATCGAGAATAACGGCGGCGCCCTCCGCCGAAAGCAGAGAATCCGCGCTCAGCGGAGCCGAAGAGCCGTCGGCGTTCATGAGAGCGAGCGCCGCGGCGGTATCTCCGCCCCCGAACAGTCCGTTCGCGTCGACGGTAAGATACGTGTCCACCGCGGCATAAAGCGCGGCGACGAGTTCGCTTGCCGCAAAGTCTGCCGCGGCTCCCGGCAGAGCCGCTCCGAACAGCTCTATCCCCGAAAGATCCAGCCACAGTTTGTCGGACATCGCGTATATGCCGATCAGTTTGCCTGCGTCCGCAAGGACCGTGCCTCCGACCTCAACGGGAGAATTAAGGATCAGTTCCGCCTGCGCGGTAAAAGCGTTCGTGACCGGATCCATGGACACGTCCGCCGACAAAACGGCGTCGACGACGATATCTTCTTCGAGCGTCCACACCGTCGAAGACGTGCTTTGAAGCCCGAAAAGCGATAACAGGTCGGCAATATCGTACTCTCCCGCTTTTATCGTCAGCCCGACCGACGCGTCTGCGGAAACGCCTGAAAGAAGCGACGCGACCAGTTCTTTTACCGAATAAGTATATTTGCTCTCGTCGCCTATCTTTTCGGCGATATAATCCTCTATGTCGTCATAGCCCTCTTCCGACGGGCGCTCTCCCAATTCGAAGCCCGTGAAAGAGAGATCGGCTCTCACTCCGTGCAGATCGGCGGCAAGATCGACCGTCGTTCCCGAGTCGTCCACGGTCACGTTGAGCGCGACCGTACCGAAATCGGGAACGGAAAGCGCCGAACCGAACGAAGCGGCAAGCGCGCGTATGAATGCGTTGTCGATATTCAGCGTAAGTCTGTCGTAAGTATCGCCGTGTTCGAGGATGACCTTGTCCCCGCTGACGCCGAATACGCCGAACACGGCTTGCAGGAAATTGTGCAATCCGTCCGACACGTAGTAATCGCCGTTCTCGCTCTGCGAAAGCGCCAGCACGCCCGCCGCTTCGAACGGCGCGGCATCCGTGATCCTGAGCGCCTGAGTGCCGAGTACGCCGTCGAGCGCGCCGTGCACGAGATCTTTGACTCCCGCGACCAATCTGTCCAGAGCGATCTCCACCTTGATGCCCTTGCCTCCGTAGACGGGACCGAGCGCGGCGGCGACGTCTATCCAAAGCGCGCCGTCCTTATAATACGCCCCGATAAACGGCTGCGCCGTGCCGTCCGCGGCATAGGAGTCTATCTCCGCCATTATCAGATTGTTATCACCGCTTTCGGACTGCGCTATGTCTATCGCGGTCTTGAGCGTGAGCCTGTACCCGAGCGCGCTGTCAAGGGTCAGCAACCCCGCGGGAACGGTATTCTTACCCGTAAGAGCGTTGATCAACGCGCCGAGATCCGCGCCGTCGTTGTTGACCGTAAAGTCGGCGCTCAGCGATATGTTGCCGAGGGATATCGGCACGTATCCCGTTATTTCGTCGGGAACTATGTTCTGCGCGCCGCCCGTAACGGACGCCTCCTGCGTGGTGAACGTAAATACTCTCTCGTCGGCGGTATCTCCCGTCGCCGCAAGCGACGTGATCGTCCCGCTCGCGTCGTCTATCGTCGTTTTGAGCACTATATCGATATCGGGCAGTATCTGAAACAGCCAGTCAAGCAGCGACTGCACGCTGATATTCAGCCCCGCCTGAGCAAGCAGAGAATCGAGATTGACGAGATTGAGAATGGAAGATATCGACCTGAGTCCGACAGGATTGATATTTACGGTCCAGACTGTCTGCCCGTCCGCCGACATCTTCGTCGTCTTCGCGAACATATCGAATACCATGTCCAGCAGCGTCGTCACGGGAAGTCCCGCAACGGAAAGATCTCCCAAAGCGTTGCCGGCAAGCTCGGGTATCGCCGTTACTGCCGAAAGCAGATAGTCGAGGTCGAAGTCCGCCAACGCGACTCCGCCCAATTCCGGCGTATATATATAGAATACGTTGTCTTTGATATAAAGCCCGAGACTGCGGGAAGTTTCGTCGGAAAGTTCGAAAGCTATCTCGTATTTCTGTCTGTTTTCGATGTTCGCTTTAAGCGACAGATACGTGCGCTCTCCCGCGGAATTCGTCCCCGTTCCGCCGAAAGCGAAGGAATAAGTTTCACCCGCGGCAAGCGACGAAACGATCGCCGAGACCGCGTCCAACGTGGTGGCGTTGCCCGAACGCTGCCAGTTGGGCTTCAGCGTAACGCTGCGGTTGACCTTATATATGCCCTTGTGGCTTCCCGGCCAGCCGTCGCTCCACGTATCGAACGTGTAGCCCTGGCGCAGAGGTATGTACTCCCCGAGATCGATCTCCGATCCCCTGGCGACGGTGAACGTCATCTCGGTCTTGCCGCCTATCGTGCCGCCGTCGAAGTCCAACGTTACGTCGACGTATTCGGAACACGCCGTGAACACGACTCCCGACAGCGCCGCGGCGATCATGACCGCGACCACGGTCAGCGCAACGATCGTCCTCTTTCTCTTTCCCATACTTCACCGCCTTAGTACGCGCATACGCACATTAATAACACATTTTCGATTCATTGTATCATTATCCCGCCTGTCGTGTCAACCGCAATTTTCCGAATTTTACGCGCGAAAACGCCAATTTACGTTGAAAATGGCGGTTTTGACAGCAAAATTTGAATCGATTAGATCCCGTTTTATGTAAAATTTATGTACCGTTTTATCCATATACAGCTCCGTTTCGTTTTACAAAAAAACGTCTTCGAAAACGCCGTTTGAACGATTTTATTCCCGTTTCGCAGCGATATGTTAAACTTTTAACATCGTGATTTGTATTTTATCAAACACGGATTTTACATTGATTTTACATAACGCCGATCCGTCCGAACGCGCCGCCGCGATACGACGCGGCAACGATAAAAAAATTTTTCTTACTGTCGCTTTCTGCGGCGTTTTGCCGTTTCTGCCCTCCCCCGTCCCATCGGATACGTATGACGCAGGCAGTCCTCTCTGCCGCGAAGTCCGCGGACGGCGCAAAAATTCGCGGCAACCGTTGACGGCGCTTCTGCCGTGTATTATAATAATTGCATATTTAAAATTCGGGAGGAGATCATGGACAGCCGAAAGAAAAAACAGCTTACGCAAGCGGCAATGATACTGGTAGCCGCAGGTCTGAATATATGGGGCATCCTTACCCTGTTGCAGACGCTCGGAGCCGACGTCGGGCTCTCGTATATCGACTCTATCCCCAATCTCGTGGTCAAGTACGTGGTCGTCGTCGCTACGATGGCTTGCGGCATAATGCTGATGTCCGCCGCTGCCGGCACGTTTGCGGGAAAGGTCAAAAACGTGTTTTCGATCGTCGTATGCGCATACAGCACGATAATGACGATACCTCTCTTTCTCGCATTCATTCTGATGATCCCCGTCGCGGCGGGAGCTTCGCTGCCCGCATTCCTCGACGAGATGGTGCGCGATATCGTCGTCGCATTCCAATCATTCCTCGGCACGGGCGGAGTGCAGTATCTTATTTACTCGCTGGGCATCGTAATGGGCGCCGTGTTCCTCGCCGTGCCCATCCTGTCCACGTATTTTACCGTCAAAGACATAGACCTGATAGCTTTGCTGAAAGCGAAATTCGGCAAAAAACGGGAAAACGACTGATCCGTCGGACAGTCTGCTTTGAGCCTGCCTCGCGCGGGCTTTTTTATTTGCCGATCGGTCGTCGCGGTCCGCGGCGGTAAAACGCGGACTTTGAGCGACGCGGGTCGTACGCCTGCGCCATGCGCCGCCGCAATGCGGATATAGTAATTCCGCAGTCCCCGTCGGCTCTTTCTGCCGGACTCTTATATCGTAATATCGTAAACGAATCTGAAAAATAGCAAAATATAAAAAAACACAATGCTTTCGCATTGTTCCTCATAACCTCCGAGCACCCCTTACCACAATCTGATGTAGAGACCGTAGTGCTTGACGTACTCTCTGAAAGTGTGCCAATATCTCATAGCCGTCACCTCCTTTATTAAGTTTTTACGAACCTCTCCCGAAGTTCGCCCATATGATAGCACCGCGCTTGCGTTTTGTCAACGGTTTGAATGCGGATATTTCGTCTTTTCGGGCGAAATTTTTTGCACGCGGTCACGCGACCTCACGCCTCGGCGAGCACGCTCCGCGATCGCGTTTTATACCCGGTCGTACCGCCGAAAAAGGGACCCCGCACCGAGGTCCCTTTCGTCCGCATACCGCGGCGGCGTCATTCTTCGAACTGCGAATTGTACAGCGTGGCGTAGAAACCGTTCCGAGCCAGAAGTTCGGCATGATTGCCCTGTTCCACAACGTCGCCGTCCCTGAGCACGAGTATCAGATCGGCGTTGCGTATCGTGGACAGACGGTGCGCTATGATAAAGCTGGTCCTGCCCTGCATCAACGCCTCCATTGCCTGCTGTATGAGCACTTCCGTACGGGTATCGACCGACGACGTCGCTTCGTCGAGGATAAGGACTTTGGGATCCGCCAATACCGCGCGCGCGATCGTCAGCAGCTGTTTCTGTCCCTGCGAAATATTGTCCGCGTCGGAATTGATACGGAAATCGTACCCTCCGGGCAGAGTGCGGATAAAGTGGTCCGCGCAGGCGATCTTTGCGGCGCGTTCGACCTGTTCGTCGCTCGCTTCGAGTTTTCCGTAGCGTATATTCTCGCGTATCGTGCCGCTGAACAGCCACGTATCCTGCAACACCATACCGATGTTGTCGCGCAGGCTTTCGCGTGTGAATTCGTTGATATTCCTGCCGTCAAGACATATCTCGCCGCCGTTGAGTTCGTAGAAGCGCATCAACAGTTTGACTATCGTCGTCTTGCCCGCTCCTGTGGGACCTACGATCGCTATCCTCTGTCCGGACTTCACGTCGCAGCTGAAATCCTTGATGATGACCTTCTCGGGATCGTAACCGAAACGCACGTGGTCGAAACTCACGTCTCCGCGCACGTTTTCGGCAACGGCGTCGCCCGTTTCATTCTCTTCGGGCTGTTCGAGGAATCCGAATATCCTCTCCGCAGCGGCGACCGTGGACTGGAAGGTGTTGGCGATACTGGACATCTGGTTTATCGGCTGGTTGAACTGCCTGAAATACTGGATGAACGACTGGATATTACCTACCGTCAGCCCGCCGAATCCGCTGATGACCATGGCGCCGCCCACAACGCAGCATATAACGTAATTGAGGTTGCCGACGAACGACATTACCGGCATCATCATACCCGAGAAGAACTGCGAGTTGCGCGCGGAGATGTACAGTTTGTCGTTGAATTCCTTGAACTCCGCGAGAGTCTTCTCCTCTCCGTTGAACAGACTGACCACGTTGTGCCCCGCAAAAGTCTCCTCGATATGCCCGTTGACGTGCCCGAGAAACTCCTGTTGCATCAGATAGAACTTCTGCGATCTCTTGACGATGAGCATGACTATCAGCAACGATATCGGTATCATGACCAACGCTATCAACGTGAGCACCCAGCTTATCCTGAACATCATCACGAGCACGCCTATTATGGTCGTGACCGCGGTCACGCTCTGCGACAAACTTTGGTTGAGCGCGGTCGAGATCGCGTCTACGTCGTTGGTGATAAAGCTCATCACCTCGCCGTTGGTCGTGGTGTCATAGAATTTGAGAGGCAGCTTCGCCATCTTGCGGTTTATGTCGTCGCGGAAGCGGTATGACACTCTCTGCGCGACGCCCGAAAGCAAAAATCCCTGCGCATACCCCACCAACGCGCTGGTGCCGACAAGCGCGATGATCTTGATCAGTATGTCGATGATCGCCTGAGTGTTTATCTGCGGCGCTTCCGACATCGACGTCGTCATGACCCTGTCGCGATAACTCTCGGCTACGGAGAATCGCTCGGAAAGTCCCAGCGCGTTAAAGAACTCGCCTACCGTCTGCGCATCCCTGGCGGACAGCAGAGCGGATACCTTTACGTCCAGCATGGATTCGTCGACATCCCCGAGAGGATAACCCTTGTCTATCAGCTCTCCGAGAGTAGCGTCGGGAGATATGCCCATATTCTCGAGCTGTTCTTCGGTGATATCGGGAAAGGAATCCCTTATTTCCACCGCGGCGTTGTAATAGGTTTTCTGTATCGCTCCGCCAAGCAGTTCGTCCGTAGCGGAGCCGAGGATATCGGGCACGGTCAGCGTGAGTATGACGCTCGCTATCGCCAAAGCGAACGCGATGACGATCGTCCATACGTCGCGCCTCATGTATCTGAAAGTCTTGAGCAGCGTGCCCTTGAAGTCTTTAGCCTTTTCGCCCGGCATCATTCCGCGCGGTCCGCCGCCGGGTCCCGGATGCCCCATCTGAGGACGGTTCCTGCGGATATTTTTCACATTTTCGTTTTTCATATCCCGAGTTCCTCCTCCGACAGCTGCGATCTGGCGATGTCGAGATATACGGGACAGGTCTTGAGCAGTTCTTCGTGTCTGCCCTGTCCCACGATCTCGCCGTCGTCGAGCACTATTATGTTGTCCGCGCCGCGTATGGTGCCGACGCGCTGCGCGACGATGACGACGGTGCGGTCGGACAGATCCTGTCTGATCGCCTGTCTCAGCGCCGCGTCCGTCTTGAAGTCGAGCGCGCTGAAGCTGTCGTCGAATACGTATATCGGACAGTCTTTGGCTATCGCTCTCGCGATCGCTATGCGCTGTTTCTGACCGCCCGAAACGTTGTCGCCGCCCTGCGCTATCTCGCTCTTATATCCGTCCTCTTTCGACGATATGAAATCCGAAGCCTGCGCTATCTCCGACGCTTTGACCATCCTCTCGTCGCTCATGCCGTCGTCCGAATACTTGATATTGCTCTCGATCGTCCCCGAGAACAGCACGTTCTTCTGCGGAACGAATCCGATCCCCGCGCGGAGTTTTTTAAGGTCGAAATCGCGCACGTCAGTTCCTCCGATGGTGACCTTTCCTTCCGTGACGTCCGCCATGCGGGGAATGAGGTTGATTATAGTCGATTTACCCGATCCGGTGGAACCTATTATCGCGGTCGTTTCTCCCTTTTTCGCGGTGAACGAGATGTGCTTGACCGCTTCCGCGCCTCCGTAGCTGTACGCGACGTCGTCGAACACTATGTCGCCGTCCACGGGAGCGTCTACGGTATGCTCGCGGTTGACCACCGATATATCCGTATCGAGAACTTCGGCTACGCGCGAAGCGGACACGGCGGCTCGCGGCATCAATACGAATGCCATCGACAGCATCATGAACGACATTATGATCTGAGTGGCGTACTGTATGAACGCTATCATGTTGCCTACGACGGTGATGTCCTCGGCGCTCAAAGCGGCTATCCATACGACCGCGATGCTCACTCCGAACATGACCATCGTTATCGCCGGATTGAGGATCGCCATTACGCGATAGGCGAAAAGCGACGTCTTCATGAGGTCCTTATTGGCTTTGTCGAAGCGCTCTTCCTCGTGTGCCTGCGTGTTGAACGCCCTGATGACCATGAGTCCCGCAAGCTCGTCCTGAGCCACCTGGTTGACCCTGTCTATCTTGGTCTGCATCTGTTTGAACTTGGGCTGGACCACGGCGATGAGCACGACTATCGCGACAAGCAGCACGGCGACGGCTACGCCGACGACGATGACAAGATCGGTCATGCCCTCGCTGAACCGGACCGCCTTGACTATACCGCCTATGCCCATGACGGGGGCGAACATCACCAATCTCAGAAACATGATCGAAAAGATCTGTATCTGGGTGATATCGTTGGTACCGCGCGTTATCAGCGACGACATAGAAAACTTGTCGAATTCAGCGCCGGAAAAATTTCCGACCTTGGCGAATACGTCGTAACGCAGATCGCGCGCAAGCGACGCGCCCACCGTGGATGAGAAGTAGCCGACCAGAACCGCCGAGACCGCGCATCCGAGCGCGACGAGGAGCATACGGATCCCGATCGACCAGATCTGATCCATATTGCCCACGGCGATGCCGGACGTGATTATGTCCGACATATAAGTGGGCAGCTGCAGCTCGCACAGCGCCTGACATACCAAAAAAGCCGTAGACAGCAATATCATCAGCCAATATTTGGTATAGTATTTGACTATTGTCTTTTTCATAGGACCTTGCCGTCCCTCCGAAAATTTATTATCACCGATCTTGCCGCGCGCAGTCGCACGTCGTATATATGATACAAAATAACATAATATATTCCGCTCTGTCAACACAAGACAAAACGAAATTAGTTAGTTTGCCTAACTATTATATGCACGGGATATTAAAGAGATATTAAAACGGCAGCCCTGTTGAGGATTTTGCACAACGATCCGTGCCGCTTCCCCGACAGACGCGCCGAGGTTTTGCCGATCGCGGCGCAGGCGCAGGCGCGCTCCCCGCGTCTTTCCGATCTAACGGAGGTTTTTTTCGTACGATATAGGTTTCCTCCCGCTGACGAAGAATCCGCCCAGCGCGAACGCCAACCCGACTATCCAACCGATCGAATATGCCCAGCACACGCCCGTAAAACCGAGCGACGGCACCAACAGATACGAAAGCGCCACTCTGAATACCAGATCCCCTCCCGTCGCGAGCATGAACAGCAGCATTTTGCTCTCGCCGCGGTGCATACCGTTGAAGACCAGCTCCACTCCGACGAGCAGATAAAACGGCGACGTCACCGTCAGAAACTCTCTTCCCGCAACGACCATCGCATCGAAATCCGCGTCCTCCGAGCCTGCGAACAGCCCTATCAGGAACCTCGAACACGCGAGCGACACGACCATAAACACCGCCGCGAGCGCCAATGCGAGAACTATGCCCCACTTCAATCCGCTCCGTACCCTGTCTTTTGCTCCGACGGCGAGATTCTGCGCGGTAAACGCGCTCATCGCGTTGCCGAGCATTGTATTGCACGATACGCACATAGTATTGACCTTTACCGCGGCGGTATATCCTGCGACCGTAGCGGGCGAAAACGCGTTGACCACAGACTGGACGAACAACAGCCCTATCGGTACGAAGAGTTGTTGGAGCATACTCGGCACGGCGATGTGCAGGATCGATCTGAGCTGCGAGAACGAAAAGAGCACGCTCTTGCCGCCCGACTCCGCGTCTTCGCTTCTGACCAAAGCGGCAAGTTTTGCGAACAGCCACACCATCGCGGCAATACAGGCGGCTCCCTGCGCGATGAACGTCGCCCACGCAAGTCCCTTCACCCCCAACTCTATGCGGCATTGTTCGACGGTAAAGACCAGATCCAGTCCCACGTTGATAACGGAAGAGAACAACAACAGGAGCAGCGGCGTGCGGCTGTCGCCCATGGCGTTGAAAGCCGCGGTAGCGGCGTTGTACAGCATCACGAACGCAACTCCGTACGTGTATATCTGCAAATAGTCGTAACTGTCTTGAAAAATTATCGCGTCCGTGTTGAGCAAACGCAGTATCTGACCGCAGGATAACGCCCCCGCCGCCGTCAGGACAACGCTGGCGGCAAACATGGATATCATGGTCGTGGAGATAGCCGAGCGCATCTCCGAATAACGCCGCGAGCCCATCAGATTGGCTATCACGACGGCGGCTCCCTGCGAAGCGCCGATGGCTATGCCCGAATATATCAGCGTGACGGGATACGAAACGGACGTTGCCGAGAGAGCGTTCACGCCCAGCACGTTGCCCGCGATTATGCTGTCGGCGAGATTGTACAGCTGCTGAAACACGTTCGCAAGTATCATCGGGATCGCAAATTTGAGCAGTACGGACGACGGTTTGCCGCTTGTAAGATCTTTGACCATGACGACCTCTTTCCCTTACCTATTGAAAAGAATAGCACTGCCGTGCGTATATGTCAATCGATATCGAGCGTCAGATCATTTATTTGCAGCCGATTTTTGTCTTACGTCTGTCGTGCGTGTTCAAACTCGGAGCCCGCGACGCGGACGAAACGACTTACTATATCCGCGATCCCCCGCTCCCGCGTCCGTCGGCAGAAACGATCGGAGGCGGAATATATGAGGAAAAGCTCTCGTCGGTCTTACATATGATCGGCGTTCAAAGCCGCGTTTACGGTCTCACGAACGAGCTCCTGCCGGACACACGTAGCAAAGCGCCGCTATTGCGACGCATGATAAAGGCGGAGCGACGGCAACGCAAACGCTCTGCGGAGAATACAAAACGGGCACCGTGCGACGGTGCCCGTGGTCTGCGATAAGCTTAAAGCTCTCGATGAGAGATCAACGCTTACGGAACTGCGGCGCTTTACGAGCCTTCTTCAATCCGTACTTCTTTCTCTCCTTGCTTCTGGGATCTCTGGTGAGGAATCCCGCGGCTTTGAGCGCAGCCTTGTTGGCTTCGGCGTCGGCGAGCACGAGAGCGCGGGCGATACCGTGTCTGATAGCTCCTGCCTGTCCGGTGAAGCCTCCTCCGCATACGTTGACGAACACGTCGTATTTAGCGGTGGAATCGGTGAGCTCGAGGGGCTGACGTACGATCAGTTTGAGGGTGTCGAGACCGAAATATTCGTCGATGCTTCTCTTGTTGATCGTGATGACGCCGGTGCCTCCCGGGATGAGTCTGACTCTGGCGATAGCCTTCTTTCTTCTGCCGGTACCCCAGTATTGCAACTTCTTCTTGGTCTTCTTTGCGGTAGCCATATCTCTTCCGACTCCTTATTAAAATTTCAGTTCGACGGGCTTCTGCGCCTCGTGATTGTGCTCGGGACCCGCGTAAACGCGCAGTTTTTTGAGCATCTGTCTGCCGAGAGAATTCTTGGGAAGCATACCCTTGACGGCGAGCATGACCGCCTTCTCGGGGCTGCTCTCCATGAGCTTCTTGTACTGGATCTGCTTGAGTCCTCCGACGTAACCGGTGTGATAAGTATGATATTTCTTTTCAAGCTTCTTGCCGGTGAGGACGACCTTGGAGCAATTTACGACGATAACGTGATCGCCGGTGTCGACGTTGGGGGTGAACGTAGGCTTGTTCTTACCTCTCAGAACGCTCGCCACATTGCTGGCAAGGCGGCCGAGAACCATATCGGTGGCGTCTACGACGTACCACTTTCTCTCCACGTCCTGCGGCTTGGCCATATATGTCTTCATTATGAGACCTCCGTATGATTGATCGCCTGTCTTAGGAGAGGGGCTATTCTCCTCCGATCGTGCGTGCCTATATATAATACCAACCGAACGCCCTTCTGTCAATCGTTTTCGGTCACTTTTTCGCGTTTTTCGTCAACAAAACCGTCGCACAGAGGCTTTCCGTAATCGACGGATATCAGCGTGAGCCCCTTCCCTTCGAGCGTCTTGCCGGCATTTGCGCGCTTTTTGCTCTCGATGATCTCGGGCAGATCGGACAGCGCGAAACGCCCTCTTCCCACGTCTATCAGCGTACCCGTCATGGATCTGACCATGTTGTGCAAAAATCCGTTGCCCGTAAAAACGAATTCCAACTGTCTGCCGCCCTCGCTGACGTCGATGCGGGCTTCGTACAGAGTGCGCACCGTGGTCCTGACCTTGCTTTCCGACAGCATGAACGCGCGGAAATCGTGTTCCCCGACCAAATACTTGCATGCCTCTTTCATCACGTCGATATCCACGTCGTAAAAACAGACGTGGTTGTACTTCTCTTTGAGCGGAGCGTGGATAGCGGACAGATATACCCGATAGACGTACGTCTTCCGCCTCGCCGAAAACCTCGCGTGAAAGCTCTCGTCCACACCGTAACACGCCTTTACGGCGATGTCGCGCGGCAGCAGCGGATTGAGTCGGAAACCGAAATCGGACGTATCGATCGCCTTTCTGCTGTCGAAATGAGCGACCTGTCCCGCAGCGTGTACTCCCGCGTCCGTTCTACCGCTCGCGGTAACGGAGATATCTTCCTGCAATTTGAGCGAGAGCGCCTCTTCAAGCGTCTGTTGTACGGTAGGCAGCTCCTTCTGCCTTTGAAACCCGTTATAGGCGGAGCCGTCGTATTCGATCACGATCGCGTATCTCACGCGGCGAGCCCCCCGAAAAACGCGACTATATACGAATCGAGCCCTCCGAGCAAATATCTGTCGAGCAGGATAAGCGTCACGAACGCCGCGACCGCAAACGCCGCAACGGCGTCTTTGAACGTGAATTTGAGCAATTTCATCTTCGTGCGGTGCTTTGTGGCGTTGTAACACCTTGCGTCGAGCGCGTCGGCAAGTTCGTCCGCGCGTCTTATGGCGCTGACGAAAAGCGGGATCAGCACGGGCAGCATCGCCTTGACCTTTTTGATCAGACCGCCGGTATCTATTTCTGCGCCGCGAGCTTTCTGCGCCATCATTATTTTATCCGTTTCCTCCATAAGTCCTGGGATAAATCGCAGCGCTATGCTCATGATGAGCGCGATGTCGTGAACGGGGACCTTGATATAACTGAGCGGCTTGAGAAGGCTCTCCAACGCGTCGGTCAGCTCCACCGGAGTGGTAGTAAAGCTGAGCAGCGACGTCCCCATGACCAGCAGGGATATGCGCAGCGCCATCTTTATCGCGAAGTCGATGCCTCCCAAAGTGATCTGTATCACTCCCCAATCGACGAGCACCCGCCCGTCGTGATAGAAGAAAATATTGATTATCGCGGTGAATATCATTATCACCAAAATGGCTTTTACGCTGCGCAAGAGCGTTTTCAGCGGTACTTTCGCTATCAGAGTGACGGCGACGAGAAAGAGCGCGACGAGCGCGTATCCGCAATAGGAAGCGACGAAAAATATCGTTATCATGTAGACGAGCGCGAATATCAGCTTCGCCCTCGGATCGAGTCGGTGGATAACGCTGTTCGTGGGATAATACTGTCCGAAAGTGACGTCCTTCATGCCGTCGCCTCCCCCGATCCGCCGCCGTTTCCCGAACGGACGTCCGATGCCGACGCGCCGTACAGACCGTCGAAATCGAATTGCGCGGCGCTCAGTTTCGCTATATCCGTTTCGTCCATACC
This sequence comes from Candidatus Ornithoclostridium excrementipullorum, assembly GCA_018716085.1. GTDB lineage: Bacteria > Bacillota > Clostridia > Christensenellales > UBA3700 > Ornithoclostridium > Ornithoclostridium excrementipullorum. The sequence goes on from DVKK01000014.1 coordinate 42,674, forward strand.
TGTCTTATCGAATTTTCTCACGACGGCGCGCACGAGATCGTCTGCGTTCACCACGTCGCCGAGGTCTATCCCGCGCATGCGGAGCTCGTCCGCGATACGCACCGCCTTGGGTATCTCCAGCCCCATTGCCTGCAATTCTTCGCCGTGACGGAAAAGCTCGTTCATCGGTACGTCGAACGCCACCTTCCCGTCGTTGAACACGACTATGCGACTGGCGAATCTCGTGATCTCGTCCACGTCGTGCGATATGACTATCACGGTGGGCGAACACTCTTTTTTCAGCTTGGTTATCAACGAAAGTATCTGCTCTTTTCCGTACGGATCCAATCCCGCCGTGGGCTCGTCCAGCACCAGCACCCGCGGCTGCATGGCGATTATGCCGGCGATCGCGACGCGGCGCTTCTGTCCTCCCGAAAGTTCGAACGGCGCGCGCGAACGCACGTCTTCGTAATCGAGTCCGACCAGTCTTATCGCCCTCTCTACGCGCCCCGCCACCTCTTCTTCTGACAATCCGAGATTTTTGGGACCGAAAGCGACGTCCTTTTCGACCGTATCTTCGAACAGCTGATATTCGGGATACTGGAATACCATTCCGACCGTGCCGCGCAGTCTGCGCAGATCCTGCTTGTTTTTCTTGTCGGGCACGAGCTTGATCCCGAATACGTCTATACTGCCGCTCTGCAATTTTATCAGACCGTTGAGATGCAGTATGAACGTGGATTTGCCGCTGCCCGTATGTCCGAGTATGCCGACGAAATCGCCCTCGTTGACGGTGAGGTCGATGCCTGCGAGCGCCTTCTTCTCGAACGGAGTGCCCTGCGAATACGTATATTCCAGATCCTTTACTTCAATCGGCATATCTGCTCCAAAAGCTCCTCTTCGGTCGCTATGTGCGGATCGACGTCCAATCCCGCGGAGTGCAGCGCGACCGCTACGTTGGTCGCAAAAGGCACGCCGAGTTTTATCTTGCGCAGAAGTCCGTACTGCGCGAATACTTCTTTGGGTCTGCCGTCGGCGGCGATCGCGCCGTCGTTCATCACGATAAGCCTGTCCGCGCCGAGCGCTTCGTCCATATAATGCGTGATGTGCACGACGGTCATGCCTTCGTCGCGGTTAAGCTGACGAGTGACTGCCATGACCTCGTCCCTGCCTTTCGGATCGAGCATCGCCGTCGCCTCGTCCAGCACCATCACCCTGGGTTTGATCGCGAGAACGCCCGCTATCGCAAGCCTCTGTTTCTGTCCTCCGCTCAGCTTGAACGGAGTGCCGTTCTTGTACTCGAGCATCCCGACCTTGGAAAGCGCCCAGTCCACGCGCCGGATTATCTCCTCGCGCTCCACGCCCAGATTTTCGGGACCGAACGCTATATCGTCCGCGACGTTGGTCGCTATCATCTGGTTGTCGGGATTCTGAAACACCATTCCGACGCGGCTGCGCACATCGAATATCCTGTCCTCGTCGCGGGTATCGACTCCGTAGACGGTCACCTGTCCGTTCGTGGGCGTCAGAAGTCCGTTGAGCAACCTCGCGAGAGTGGACTTGCCGCTGCCGTTGTGCCCGACGAGCGCGACGAACGAACCTTCCTCTATCGAAAGGGTAACGCCTTTTACCGCCTCTTCTCCCGAACCGTCGCGGGAATAGGAAAAATGTACGTCTTTGAGTTCGATCGCGTTCATCTTATCTCCCGTTTTCGCGCCGCCTTTGCGGAAAACTTTATAAATTATATCATATACGCGCGCCGTATGCAATCGTTTTTCCGCCGCGGCGCCGCCCGTAAGGCCGTAAATACCGCGTCTGCCGTTCCGAAAAGCCGCAGTCATGCCTCCTCCCGAGTCCGACTTCGCGCGATATCGCGTTTTTCTCCCGCGTTTCGTCTAAATTTATTGACTAAGGCGCGCGCAGGCGATATAATATCCTTGTGTGAAATATCGGACGATCCCAAGGTCGTCCAAACTGTTATCGGAGGTTACAAATGGGCAAAAAAATGACTATAGACGGCAATACCGCCGCGGCTCACGTAGCATACGCTCTGAGTGAAGTCGCAGCGATATATCCCATCACGCCGTCCTCGCCTATGGCGGAAAACGCCGACGAATGGGCAAATGCGGGCACCAAAAACATATTCGGGCAGACGCTTCGCATCGCGGAGATGCAATCCGAAGCGGGCGCCGCGGGCGCGGTGCACGGCTCTCTCAGCGCGGGCGCTCTTACCACGACGTTCACCGCGAGCCAGGGCTTGCTGCTGATGATCCCCAATATGTATAAGATCGCGGGCGAGCTCACGCCGTGTGTGTTCCACGTCAGCGCGCGTGCTCTCGCATATCATGCGCTCAATATCTTCGGCGATCACAGCGACGTCATGGCGTGCCGCCAGACCGGCTTTGCGATGCTCTGCTCCAACTCCGTCCAGGAAGTCATGGATCTCGCGCTCGTCGCGCATCTCGCCACTCTCAAATCGAGAGTGCCTTTCCTGCATTTCTTCGACGGTTTCAGGACCTCTCACGAGGTGTCCAAGGTCGAAACGATCGACTATTCCGACATCAGGAAGGTCGTGGACGACAAGTATATGCCCTACATAAAGGAATTCAAATCCCGCGCGCTCAACCCCGAGCACCCCACGCAAAAGGGTACGGCGCAGAATCCGGATATCTACTTCCAGGGCAGAGAGGCAGGCAACAAGTACTATGACGCCGTTCCCGCGATAGTCGAAGAGGCGATGGACGACGTCTACAAGATCACCGGCAGACGCTATTCGCTGTACGATTACTACGGAGCCGAAGACGCCGAAAGCATAATCGTCATCATGGGCAGCGGCGCCGAGACCGTCGAAGAGACCGTCGATTACATCAACGCGGCAGGCGGCAGGACGGGCGTGCTCAAAGTCAGACTGTACCGTCCGTTCGACGTCAGAAAGTTTGCCGACGCCATTCCCGCGAGCGTGAAGAACATCACCGTGCTCGACCGCGTAAAGGAAAGCGGCAGCGCGGGCGAACCGCTCTATCTCGACGTGGTCGCGGCTCTTGCCGAGACCGGCAGAAGCGCCAAGGTCCTCTGCGGCAGATACGGTCTGGGCAGCAAGGAGTTCAATCCCTCGATGGCTTACGCCGTGTTCGAGAACATGAACGCCGCCGCTCCCAAGAACCACTTCGCGGTCGGCGTGACCGACGACGTTACCGGCAACTCGCTGGATATCGCGAAGAAGATCGACGCGGCTCCCGCGGGCGCTATCAGCTGCAAGTTCTACGGACTCGGTTCGGACGGCACCGTCGGCAGCAACAAGAACTCGATCAAGATCATCGGCAACTACACCGAAAAATACGCGCAGGCTTATTTCGCTTACGACTCCAAGAAGTCGGGCGGTATCACCGTTTCCCACCTGAGGTTCGGCGACAAACCGATCAAGAGCGCCTACCTCATCGATCAGGCGGACTTCGTCGCGTGCCACAACCCGTCTTACGTCGTCAAGTACGACATGATCAGCGATCTCAAAGACGGCGGCGTATTCCTGCTCAACAGCCCCTGGACCGCCGAAGAAATGGACGAAAAGCTTCCCGCGAGCATGAAAAACGCGATCGCGAAAAAGCATATCAAGTTCTATAACGTAGACGCCATCAAGGTCGTCGAAGAGATAGGACTCGGCAACCGTATCTCCACGGCGATGCAGGCGTGCTTCTTCAAACTCGCGAACGTCATCCCCTATGCCGACGCCGAGAAGCACATGAAAGAATTCGTCGTCAAGTCCTTCTCCAAGAAGGGCGAGAAGGTCGTCAACATGAACTTCGCCGCGATAGACAACGCGATCGACAATATCGTCGAGATAAAGTACGACGCGGATAAGTGGGCGAAAACGACCGAAGGCGCCGTCGCGAAACCGACCACCGACGACAAATATTATTCCGAATTCATCGCTCCCATCCTCGCTCAGGAAGGCGACAAGCTGCCCGTATCCAAAGTCGAAGCGGACGGCTGCGTGCCCACCGGCACGACCAAGTACGAAAAGCGCGGCATCGCGGTGTTCGTACCCGCTTGGGACAGCTCCAAGTGCATCCAGTGCAACCAGTGCTCGTTCGTCTGCCCGCACGCTTCCATCCGTCCGACCGTACAGAAGCCGGAGGTCCTTGCCGACGCTCCCGCGACGTTCGCGACCGTGGACAGCAAAGCGGCGAAGGGCTACAAGTACCGTATGCAGGTCAGCCCGCTCGACTGCACGGGCTGCGGAAGCTGCGCCAACATATGCCCCGCGAAGGAAAAGGCTTTGACGATGATCCCGTTGGACGAAGCCGTCGCTGCCGGAGAGGCCGCGAACTGGGAATATGCGGACAAACTCCCCGCTTCCGACGCTCCGATCAAGAGAGACACCGTGCTCGGTTCTCAGCTCAACAGACCCCTGTTTGAGTTCTCGGGCGCCTGCGCGGGCTGCGGCGAAACTCCGTATATCAAAGTCATCACGCAGATGTTCGGCGACAGAATGATCGTTGCCAACGCGACGGGATGCTCGTCCATCTACGGCGGTTCCGCTCCGACCTGCCCCTATACCAAGAACGAAAAAGGGCACGGTCCCGCTTGGGCGAACAGCCTGTTCGAGGACAACGCCGAATTCGGCTACGGTATCAACCTCGCATATGCCGCGCGCAGAAACGCGCTCAAAGACAAAGTCGCGGCGCTCGCCGAAGCATGGACAAACTATGACGAAGGCAAAAAGGCGTGCGAAAACTGGATAGCTTCCATGGACGAAGCCGACGCAAGCGTTGCCGCTTCCGAGGCTCTGGTCGCCTGCCTCACGTCGTGCGATAAGTGCGGCTGCGAGTGCGACGCTCTGGTCAAAGAGATACTGGACGAAAAAGACTGCCTCGCCAAGAAGTCGATCTGGATGTTCGGCGGCGACGGCTGGGCTTACGATATCGGCTACGGCGGTCTCGATCACGTGCTTGCGATGGGACAGGACGTCAACGTCCTCGTACTCGACACCGAGGTTTACTCCAACACCGGCGGACAGGCAAGCAAGTCCTCCCCGACCGGCGCGGTAGCCAAGTTCGCCGCAGGCGGCAAGGTCACCAAGAAGAAGGATCTGGGCAAGATGGCTATGGACTACGGCTACGTCTACGTGGCGCAGGTGTCCATGGGCGCGAACATGAACCAGTTCCTCAAAGCGATCAAGGAAGCCGAAGCGTACCACGGGCCGTCGCTCATCATCGCTTACGCGCCGTGCATCAACCACGGTATCAATATGAGCAACAGCCAGCTCGAGATGAAAAAAGCGGTCGAGGCGGGATACTGGCAGCTGTACAGATACAACCCCGAACTCAAAGAACAGGGCAAGAATCCGTTCTCGCTCGACAGCAAAGCCCCCGTCGGCAGCTACCGCGAATTCCTCATGGGCGAAAACAGATACGCTCAGCTGTCCAAGGCTAAGCCCGCCGTTGCGGAAAAGCTGTTCGAACTCAACGAGAAACAGGCAAAGGAAAGGTACGAGACCTATCAGAAACTTGCGGAAAACAAGGAATAACTTATTTCCGTATCGGAAAACGCACCGGACGTCCGGTGCGTTTTTTGTTTTGCGTATTTTACTTCCCGGTTTATTTTCTTCCGGCGTTCACGGTCTTGCGGATAAAGCGCAGCGAAAAACCCCTTTCGTTTTCGCGTTTTCTTCGGGATACTTCCCCTACCTGCCGCCGCTGCGCCCGCGTCTTGCGGCGCGGACGCAGCGTAACGGCTGTTACTTTTTCTTTTTCTCTTCTCTGCGTTTGTCGTTAATGACCGTGAGGGCGGCTTCGTCTATCAGCGATATGCCCTCCGACTTTGCGATCTCTACCATCTGCGTAAGCGCGGCTTTCAGGAATATGCGGGGGATCTTGGTCAGCCGTGCGCAGGCTTCTTTCGTGAATTTGACGTCGGGATCTATCCTCTCCGCCGCATATACGACCGAATTGACGTCGCCTTCCTTCGCCTGTATCTTCTCGGCTATCGGACGGCGGAACTTCGTATACCAGAAATTGGTGCTGTCACGGTAACCGTAATCGACGGGTACGGACGGGAACGCGCCTGCGCTCACGCCGCCGACTATCGCGTCGTAATACTTCTCCTTCATCCATATCTTGTCTATTCTGAGTATGAAATGCGCGCCCCATTTGCTGGTGATCCCGTTGAAACTGCGATACGGCGGATCATATCCTTCCAGCTTGCCCGCTTTGTCTTCGAACGCGTTTTCGAGCGAATCGTCCCATGTGCATTCGAACACCTGGAACGCTTCTCCGACGATCTTCGGGCGGTCCGGGCTTATCTTGCTCGGCAGAAGCGTGAACAGACAGTCCTTCATCTTTTCTTCCGTAGTATCTCCCGGGAATCCGAGTCTGACCGCTTCGCGGAAATATTTGCGCTTGTCGGGAATAAAGTTGAGCGACACCTTGCCCGTTCGCAGCAGATTCTGCGCGGTATTCGAACTGTTGCGGCACTCCAACAGCATCGCGTAATAATCCTTGCCCGCAATGTAATACGGAAAGCACAGCGAATACGAACCGATATTGGTCATGCCGTTTTCCGACAGCGTACCCGCCAGTACCGTCGGCATCGGGAAAAACGCCGACGTCTGATAAAAATTGTCCACTATACGCAGATCTTTGAATCCGTCCATATTATCCTCCTTATCCTTATTATAAATATTATACACTTGAAACGCGCATCGTTCAAGTACCGTTTTCGGTCTTTCGCCTCCGCCCGCCGGACCCGACCGTTACGTTTTCGCAAAACGTGTCCGTTATTTTGTTTTTTTCGTTGACTTCGGTACGAATCCGTACTATAATGTCTTTCGGTACGGATTCGTACCGAAAGCGCACACGACGCGCGCGGGAGAAATAATATGGATATGCAAGGCAAGATCGACATCATCACCCGCCTGGATCTGGCGATCAACCGTCTGGACGGAGCTTATTACGTATGGGCGCGCAGTCACCGCCTCAAAGAAAATATGCTCACTTTGCTATACGCCCTCGACGACGGCACTCCTCATACGCAAAAGCAGATATGCGAGGATTGGCTTATGCCGAAGACGACAGTCAATACTCTCGTCAAAGAGCTGACGGAAAAGGGCTACGCAGTACTCGAAAACGCTCCCGGCAAAGAAAAATACGTATCTTTGACCGAGACGGGCTCGGCATACGCCAAAGAAGCGCTTGCAAAGCTGTATTCCGCCGAAATAGACGCCGTCGATTCGGTGCTTGAAAACTTCTCTCCCGACTTCGTCGACGCGATAGAAAGATACGCGGATATTTTGTGCGGAAAACTGAAAACAAGGAACGAGTGACCGTATGAACAACAAAACCTTATTCTCGAAAACCAACCCGCTGAAACTGTTTTTCATTGCGGCGATACCGGGGGTGATAGGCATGCTTGCGTCCTCCCTCTATCAGCTCATGGACGGCATCATGGTGGGACGCATATTGGGAGATACGCCGTTCGCGGCGATCAACCTCGCCATGCCGTTCGTAATAATCAATTTCGCGATAGCGGACCTCATCGGCGTGGGCTCGTCGGTGCCTATATCACATTGCCTCGGACGCAAAGAAGACGACGAAGCCGACAATATCTTCACCTGCTCGGTGATCATGATAGTCGCCGCGGGTATAGCTCTAGGCGCGCTGTTGTTCGCTCTGGCGCCTTCGCTGCTAGCTCTCATGGGCGCGGAAGGACTGCTGCTCGAATACGGTGTGCAGTATCTGCGCGTATATGCGCTCTGCTCGCCCGTCACGACGATCATCTTCGCGATGGACAACTATCTGCGCATCTGCGGCGTGATAAAAGGTTCTCTTGTCATGAACGTAGTCATGTCCGTCCTGTGTATCGGGCTGGAATTTTTGTTCCTGTTCGTATTCAGATGGGGCGTATGGGCGGCGGCGCTCGCGACCTGCCTGAGTATGTCCGTCTGCGCTCTTGCGGCTCTGATACCGTTTTTCGCAAAGAAACTGCAGCTGAAATTCTGCCGCCCGCGTTTCACCGTCAAAATGCTGAAACGCATAGTCGCCTGTGGCGCGCCCAACTTCCTGAACAATATAGCGGCGCGTATCACCTCGATATTCATGAATATGCTGCTGCTGCGTTTCGGCGGGGAGACCGCGGTCAACGTCTACGGCGTGCTCATGTATGCCGACGGCATAATTCAACCGATAATGTACGGTTCGTGCGATTCGCTGCAACCCGCAATAGGTTTCAACTGGGGCGCCGGCGACCGCAAACGCGTATTTTCGATCGAAAAATGCTGTTTCGTCGCGTGTACGGCGGTATCAGTCGTGTCGGCGATCGCCATGCTCTGCTTTCCGACGGTACTTGCGGAGCTGTTTCTCGAAGGGCCCGACGCAGCTACGTTGGAGATGACGACTACGGCGATGCGCCTGTTTGCGATAGGATATTTCGTGCGCTGGCTGTCGTTTGCCGCGCAAAGCTTCTTCCTCGCGATAGGCAAAGCCGTCCGGGCGACTACGCTGTCTATCTGCACCGCGCTCGTGATCCCGCTCATTCTGATTGGCGCGTTCTATCCGCTCGAACTCACCGGACTGTGGCTCAACACGCCCGTGACCTATTTCGCGGTCGGGATACTGGCGGCGGTCCTGCTCGTACTGTTCGCGAAAAAGCTGCGCGGATCTTCTCCCTCGGAGCCGCCGCAGACGCAGACGGACGGTGAAGAAGGCGATCCTTCCGTAAGCAATCGGGGTTGATTTTCCGTGCCCGTGTCGATAATACACCTTCACGGCAAGTCGACGCGGCGACGAGGATTTTCGCGCAAAAAGAAAGGACGCCGGAAGGCGTCCTTGTTCGATTCGGATATTCTTATTTCAGATATTCGCGTATTTGCATCCATTTCCCGATATCCCATGCGCCCGCGTTTGCGGGGGACGTAGACGGCAGTTTTACGAATCCTATATCGGGAAAAGCTTTTTTTGCGACCTCGTACGACTTCGTACCGTTGCAGAAAACGGCTTTTATCTTGCTTGCTGCTATCACCGAAGCGATGTCGTTGGGCACGACGTCCCTTATATCGGAATCCAGCGATCCCTTGCGTTCGCAAGTCTTGATCGAGTCCATAAGGGCTATATGATGCGCGAGCAGATACTTCTTTCTGTCCTCTACCGCGTCGGGCACGGGATCTCCCGTTATCGCGGCAAGAGTGCCCCAAAAACGGTTGCGCGGATGCATATAATAAAAACCCTCTTCGAGCGACTTTACGGAAGCCATGCTGCCCAGTATCAGCACGCGGCTTTCTCCGTCGTATACGGGTGCGAAACTCTCTATCACGCTATAAAAATCCGCGTGCAGGGCGCTTCGCCCGACAACACGTCTTTGATGTCGTATTTCGGACTGGCGATATAGACCTTGGTGCCGTTTTCGGCGGGAGATTTGACGTATTCGAGTTTTGCCTTCGCTCCCGCGGCGCCTTCGCGCGAACTGCCTTCGCACAGCTTCTGGCACTCCGATATCGCCTCTGTCAGTTCGTATGCGTCTTTGCCCTTTATCTCGGGTATCAGCGTGGTCGGATCGCCGGGAACGCGGTATATGCCGTCCGTGGACGTATAGATCAACAAATGACGGCATTTCACGAGGCACGCGATCTGCGCCGCGGTCTCGTCGTTGTCGGCGCAATGCACGACGTGCTTTTTGCGCTGCATCAACACCTGCAATTCGGTCTTGACTATTTCCTCGTTGGACAGCGGATCGTTATAGTTCACGATCGGTATCGCCTTTTGCGCGGGACAGCGAAGCAACAGCTTTTTGAGCGACTCCGCCTTAGCGTCGTCGTTGAAGTGCTGGTGTTCGACCAATATCTGCCGCAGTCCGTACTGAGGATCGACATAACGGCGATAACTCTCCATCAATATCGCCTGTCCCTGCGCCGCATAATCGCTCTTTACGTCCGTATACGCGCCTTTGAGTTCGCATCCGGCGCGGCGGATATAATCTATGCGCCCGATCTCGGTCGCTCCGCTGGTGACCCATATATATCCCGGGCGCAGCTGACGGCTTATGTGCGCTATCACGTTGTAATCGACGTCTCCCCATTTCTTGTTTACGAGAGCCATCGAACCTACTTTTCCGACGAGTTCGATATCGAATGCGTTCATTGTACGTTCTCCTCTATCCAATCGATCACTCGGGACGCGAACGAATCGCATCTCGAAACGTTTTTTATCAAATGGTCCGCGTTGGCGCGGACGAGTTTCCATTTTTCCGTCGCCGCCCTTTTGGACAGCTTTACCGCGCGCGAATGTTCGGACGAAACAAGCTTGTCCGCCGCCGCCGCGAGCGGCATATCGGCGGCTATAACGTATCCGCCCGCGGACACCGACGCCATGGATCTCTCGTCCACGTATTCGGCGGGAAGCGCTATGACTGCGGAATCCAGTTCCGCAAGCGCTTTCACGCACGCCGACGCCGTCTTTATCACGTAATCTCTGCCTGCGCGCCGCGCCGCCGTATCGGGATCGGATCCCGCAAGCATATACTCGAGATATTTTCTTCCGGATGCGAACATCGCTCCCGAGCCGTGCGCAAGCCGTTCTCCCGTTCTCTCCGCAAGACGGAGATCGGGCGATATCACGACTATACTGCGCTTGTATTTCATATATCCTTTCTTCGCGCCGAAAGCGCCGCTCCGCTCGTATCGGCCGTTCCGTCGGCGATGCCGTCGGTCCCGCCCTCGTCGGTCTCCGTATCCGAGTCGGCGCCGTCTCCGACGTACTCCTTTTCGCCCGACTCCGTGAGAATGTTCAATCCTCCGTTTTCTCCCACAAGCACGGTCACGGTGCCGACTTCCGCAGTGATGTAGATCTCGCGGAAACCGTCGTGATCCCCGTCGGGAGTCACGTCGCTGTAATCGCGCAGTCTTTGCATAAGCCCCGGATTGGGGTGAGTATAATCCTCGTGCGGATCCTCTTCCGTTCCGCTTGTCGAAATGACCGCGAATTCGGCGTCAATGGCGTCGAGGAACGCCTCTGTGGTCGAGCTGTACGAACCGTGGTGGGCGACTTTGAGAACGTCGGCGTCCACCTCGCCGAAATAGCCTTTCCCCAACAGATATTCCTCGTTCATCTCGTTGGAGTCGCCCGTCAGCACGATAGTCCGCCCCGCATATTCGAGCAGACATATCGGCGATACGGAATTTATGCGCTCGGCATTGGTACCTTCGGGATAATCTTCGAGGTCGTAGGTGTAACAGTTCATCACCCAGTTTTCGCCGGATATCGCGAAAACGCCCACGTTCTCGTGATACGCCGCAGTCCTCACGGCGCCGCTTTCGTCGGTATAGGTCTCCTCCCTCGCAGCTTCGAGCAGGTTGAGCCATGTAGCCGAATCCTGCGCCTTTTCGAGCGGCATATAGATATTTTCGACTTCGTAATTGTCGAGCAGCTTCTTTGCGTCGCGGATATGGTCGTAATCTCCGTGCGTAATGAACAGATAGTCTATGTTTTCGACCTCATCCTCTTGCAGCGCTCCGTCTATCGCGTCCCACGGCGACGTCGTCGCGAATTCCGAACCGATGTCCATGATCATGTTCTGTCCGTCGGGAAATTCTATATAGATGCAGTCGCCCTGCCCTATATCGAGGATCTGCACAGAGAGTATATCTCCCGTGACCGTGGTGTTGTCAGGTTTTTGCGGTGTTTCGGGCGGGAATATCAGCGACAGGACCGTCTGCAAAACGTCGGGGCGGACAAAATACAGTACGCCCAACGCGATCGCGATTATGAGTATGACGACGACAAGCGCCAGCCACAGCTTTTTGTTTTTCTTCCCGCTTCTGCGCGCGGCTCTCGCCATATCAGTCCTCTTCTCCGAAATATTCTATGACTTTCTTTTTCTTCTCGGGCTTGTTGTCGCCGTGCCTGGTGAAGAACATAGTCACGAAACAAACCGCTATACAGCATACTCCGTAGACGAAAATGAGGTTCTCGTTTCCGGGATTGGCGTCCATGATAAGACCGGCAATAAACGGAGTGATCGCCTGCGCGGTCATCGACGCGACGTAATAGTAGCCGGTATATTGCCCGACGTTGCTGCCCTTGGCAAGTTCGGTGACCATGGGCAGAGTGTTGACGTTGATTATGACCAGACCGAATCCCGCGATAAGGAAGCACGCCGTAAACGCTACTTTGAGCAGGGTCTGCTCTATCGTATCGCTGAGGAATATGCACGGTATGAACGCGCAGAACGCGATCACAACGCCGATGAGTATGGTCCTTTTTCTGCCCAGTTTCGCGGCGAGCAGCGCAACGGGAAGCAGCGCGATCGCGCCGCCGGCGCCGTTAAGGATATTGATTATACCGACAAACCCGTCGTCGAATTTGAGCACGTCTGTCGCATAGGTCGAGAGATGGCTCTTGATGGCGTTCCACCCCATGAACCACATAAACACCGTAGCGAGGATAAGCACCAATGACAGCAGTTTTTTCTTGGGAAGTTTTTCGTAAGACGCGACTTCCTCTTCGTCCACAACACCCCAGCGCTTTTCTTCGTCGAGACGCATCTGTACGAATTTCTTTTCTCTGACCGTAAACAGATATGCTATCAACATCACCGCCATGACCGCCGCCAACGTCACAAACAGCGCGATGTGCGACTGATATCTCTCCTTGGCGAGCAACGTGTAGAGGATGATGGACGCAAGACCTCCCGCGCCGCCCATAAGCGTGATGAGCGCGTTGGCCTGCGAACGGAGCGGCTTGGGCGTGACGTCCGGCATGAGCGCGATCGCGGGCGAACGGTACGAAGCCATCGCCACGAGCACGAGCAGCAGAGCGACGATAAAGCCGGCTATGATGCCCGGATTTGCCTTGGTGACTTCCCACGCCATGGAATACTGCGCGTTGAAGAACACGTCGAGGAAATCGCTGTACGCCTCGTACCCCGCGCCGGTGAGCCCTATCGCCGCGGCGCTGTCCAACGAATCCGGAGCAAGCCCGGCGTCGGTGATCTGCTGCCACGCGCTCCGTATCTCCTCGGTCCACGCTTCGGGATCCAGATATCCGCCGTCGATCAAAGTCTGAGGATCGGTGATGCCTCCCGCAATGACCTTTTCGAACTGCGAATTTTCTATCAATATCATGACGACCATAAACACGACCGCGCACAGCGTGCCTATAAATATAAACGTGGTGCGTCTGCCGTATTTTGCCTTGGTATATTTGTCGGACAGATGTCCGAAGAACGGGAGAAGGAATATCGCCAGAAGGTTGTCCAACCCCATTATAAGACCGTATTGCGTGGAATCCAGACCGTAAACGCGGTTGAGGATGAGCGGCATTATGTAATCGTAAACTTCCCAGAAGCACATAATGCCCATAAACGCGAAGCCGACGAAAAGCGTACGCTTGAAGTCGAGTTTCATACGCGAATTGTCCTGTGCGGGAGCGCCTCCCGAAGGCGGGGACGTCTGCTCCGGCTGCGCGGTCACGAGCCCGTTATTGTCTTCCATAAATTTTCCTCTCTTCTGTTTTCGGAACTGAGCCGTTTATTATAGTATAACAGCTGCGGCGTTCTTTTTCAATTTAATTTATGCGCGTGCGCGTAAATAAAAAGTATAGATAACGTAAAGCGCCGAAAAAAGCGGGGCGTTGCCGCCCCGCGCTCTTTCAGTTCGTCACCGTAAGACCCACGAACAGTACGAAGTTGCCGACCCTGAACCTGATCGCGTATTCGCCCGCCGTCTGTCTGTCGCCCTCTTCTCTGCCGAAATACAGGCAGTCGTCCGAGCTTTCGGAATAGACGTATTCGACCTTTTGTCCGTCTTCGGCTCTCCATGCGGTCAGTTCGACCGTTTCACCCACTGCGACGTCGTCCATGAGTCGGGATCCCACGGAGATATACCAGTGATTTGCCAGAACGGCGTTCTTGGCTCCGTCGGTGAACGCGAAGTTGCCCCCGAGAGCCGCCGCCATCTGTCTTCCCACTTCGGAGAAGTCGGCGCCCGCCGCGAGGGATACTCTGGTCACGCCGCTCACGGTGCTCTCGCCCGTCAGGTCTCTGTCATAGAACAGGCAGTTGCTCATAGTGCCGCTGCCGCCTCCCGCAAAGCCGTCTCTGGTGGGCGCGTTGACCGCGACGCCTCCGATCGAATAGCTGTCCGATACCGAGCCGTCGTTGATACCCGCAAATCCGCCTGCGTGCGCCGCGGAAGCTCTCACGTTGGCATAACACGAACTCACCGTCGCTCCGACCGCATTGTATCCGACAAAACCGCCCGCGGCGATATTTTCGTACGTCGTTGACGACGCCGCAGAAACGGTATTGCGCGAAGCCGCGTTTTCGCTGTAATTGGCGCCCGAATACGAAAGGCTCACCGTCCCCGAATTGTATGCGACGAAACCGCCCGCGAGCACCGTATTGCCGGCAACGCTGTTGTTTGCCGATACGTTGCCTTCGAACGAGCAATAGACGACCGATCCCGCGTTTTCGGCAACAAAGCCGCCCGCTCTGACCGCGCCCGCTCCGTCGGCGGTGCCGTAAAGCGTGTTTTCGGTGTCGGTATGCTCGGCAGTGATCGTGCCCATAGCCGACGAATAACTTATCACGCCGTCCGCATTGTTGACCGCGACAAGCCCGCCCGCGACCGCGGCGGTCACGTCCGCATATGCGGCGCTGCCGCTGATCGTGCCGTTGTTCTCGCCTACCAATCCGCCCGCTACGGACGCGACTGCGGACACCGTACCCGTAACGAAACAGTTACGTACCGATCCCGCGTTCTCCGCGACGAGCAGTCCGACCAGTTTTCCCTCATCGCTTTCGGCAGTCGCGCCTGCGATGACTATGTCGGAGATGCTCGCGCCCGAGGCAAGCGTACCCACGAAGCCGAGTTTATCGGTCTCGGATGCGAATACCGCGTCCTCTATGATCCATGCGCTTGCGTTCTCCAATACGCCGGAGAATTCGTCCACGGTCATCCACAGATAGCCGCCGAAGTCGATGTTGGAATAAAGTCTGTATCTGCCGTCGGGATCGAATCTCATATAAGAGAGTTCGCCGGCGTTGTTTACCGCATAATAGCCGTCGCTGTCGGTATCGGGTTCGATATAACTGATATAATGCCCGTCCGCGGTCGCGGTCGTGCTGTTTATGACCCCGTCCGAATCCGTGCGCGCGGCGTAGATCTGGACGTTGTAGACTCTGCCATAGTAGCTCTCGCGGAGCGTGAGTCCGCCTTCGCCGTCGAAAAAGATGGTATCCAGATCTATCCTGTATTCCGCGGATCCGTCGCCTTTTTCGGTCACGCTCCAGTCGGAAGTGCTTTCGGAAAGAACTATCTCCTTTCTGTTGTTGGCGGAAACTTCGTTGCCTTCGCCGTCGAGCATCATCACGTCCACGACGTACTTTTCGACGTTCTCCCTCTGAGCCGCCGTGACCGTAAATTTGAGTATCTGTCTTACCGTGCCGTCTTCTTCGGTCGAGATCTCGACCGCAAGGGCGGACGCTTCGTCGAAATCGGCGAGTTTGTAGACCGCAAACTCAGTGCTTGCCTCGCTCCAATCGGAATCGAGATAGACCGACCCGTCGCCGACCGCGCGGATGTATATATCGTAAGCGCCCGCCTCGGTTATGCCGAAGCTGGTCAGCGCAACGGACGCGGTGGTCGAGGACGAAGACGAAGTCGTGCTGTAAGTGTATTCGGTACCGGTACTGCGGTTGACCAATCTCACTTCGTAGCCGCTCGCATTGGGGACCGTGGTCCAGCGTATCCTCGAACTCACGTCGGATATCTCGGGTACGGCGAGCTGCTCGTCGTTGACGATATCGATCGCGTCGCAGTAATTGCTGTCGGAGAAGTTGCCGTCCGCGTCGGCGAGCGCCGCGACTTCGATCTCGTAGCTTCCCGTACCGCCGTATTTTTCGGGGTCGAGAGCGTAAGAGGTCGTCTCCACGGTTTCGTCCGAAAGCAGCGCGTCTTCGTCGGTGCGGGAGAGAGTGCCGTCCCATATGCGGACGCTGTAACCGATCGCTCCGTCCACCGCTCCCCAACTCAGAGTCATCGCAGCGGCGTCGAACGTCACCTGCGGAGATTCAAGTCGCTGTTTGAGAGTGTAGACGAACACCAACGGCTCGCCGGCAATCCCGTCGGCGTCGTAAGCCGTGACGGTTATCGTGTACCTTCCCGGGTCTTCGATGCTCAAAGTATAAAGCCCCGTTTCGGAACGTCCGGAATCCGAATATCCGTCGCCCTCGACGGTGATCTCGTAGTATTCCGCCCCCTGCACCGTATCCCAGCTGAGAGTATTCCCTCTCACGGATACGTTTTCGGGCGCGGGAAGCCCCTGATCGCACGACGCCAGCACCATCACCAGCGACGCCGCGACCACGGCTATGACTATTGCGACGAAAAATCTGTTCTTCATAATTTTTTCCTTTCCGGCGGTTCCGCAACATATGCGCGCGCAACTGCGCGGTTATAATTAATATAACAAAATGCGCGCCGAATATCAACTGTTACGCCGTTATTATTTGCAAAAGCGCCTTATACAACCGTCCCGCTGCGCGCCTGCGCCGAAAAAACCGCATAAAAATACCGGCGGGAGCGTAACACGCCCTGCCGCCGGAAACGTCCGTCGTCTTTATCCCTTTGTAGGATCCCCCCGATCGGAAAACTCAGTTCTTGGAACGCTTGTCGTCGTCTTCGAGTCCGAGCATATAATCCGTCGTCTTACCGAACAGATTGGCAAGGTCGATCAGCGACTGATAGCTGGGCTCTTTGAGTCCTCTCTCCCAGTTGCTTATCGAAACCTGAGACACCTGCATGTACTTTGCGACGTACACTTGGTTGTATCCGTGAGCCAGTCTCTGTTCTTTCAATCTCTCTGCAAATTTCATTATCTTTACCTCCGTGTATTGTATCTGTCCGACGTCAGTCGGTATTCTTCAACATTGCCAGCGTATCGCCGTCCTCGAACGCCATCAAAGCGCCCAGTATCGCGTCCTTGTCGACCACGGTGCCGTGCTTTGCGGCATATTCGTCTATATATTCGCCCATATCGTTGACCACGCCTATCGCGTCGAGATGGAATCCGTCGAGCATCTTCCTGACGAACGGATACGCCGAATAACAGCTGCCCGCCGCGTTGCACATCGCGTATGCGATTATCTCGGCGATATCCTCGAAAGGCATCCCCTTCCTCGCGGAAGCGAAACTCACGCAGCAACACCTGTCGCGGGACAATATGAACTCGTCGAAATCGATCTTGCCCAGGACGTAACCGTTTCCGAGAGAATAGAACATCTGCAGGAATATGCACAGTCTGCCTGCGAGATTTTCCAACAAGGCGGTATCGTCGGTCATCGTCGCCCTGCGGAACAGCGTCGCGTAATCTTCGCCCTCAACGTATTCGGCAATGATATAATTGCCCTCCGCCTCCACGACTTCGGGGGCATAACCGGTGATCCCTATCGCTCTCATGATCGCGGCCTCCTTTTCGGGGGTCTCGGGCGAGGCGTACACTTTCATGACGCATTTCCTGCCCTTGTAGTCGATCACCGACAAACTTTTTTTACCGCTGTCCGCACGATGCGGCGCGCCGTGACTCTCCATCATATGCCGATCGACGCAACTATAATCTACGTCTATAACCATTTTCTTATAATTTTCGCGATTTGTCAAACAAAATCACGACTTTTTTGCGCTCGCGACGTCATAGCGCGACGCGATGCGCGAAAGCGGACGTTTTCAGCCCCGAAGCGACCGCGTTACCGCCGCTTTCCCTGCCGTCTGCGGCGCACGGCGACGACCGTTACCGCGACCGCCGCGGCGATGAGGACGACTCCTCCCGTAACGCCGAGCGCTATCGCCGTCTCGGGCTCGACAAAGAACTTATCGTATTCGGTGACGGTGCCGTACATCGTTTCCGGGATCTCGGGAAGCTGCCACAGCGCCGCTCCGTCGTTGCCCCCGCAATATATGCGTATCACGTTTACGCTGCGTGCGGCGACCGTCGTTGCGATCCTGCCGTTTTCCGCCGAGCCCTCCCTGCTTTGCGGTACGACCGTGGTGCTGCCGGGCTCGTTGCAGGCAGCCTTTACCCCGTCTATATAAAGCATGGACCAGCCGTTGACGTCGCCGTAGCCGCTCACGTCCAGCGACACTTTCCGCTCATGAGAAGATTCGTTGACGAGCTTGACGTATATCACCCCGTTTCCCTTATCGGCGGTAACGGAAGTCTTGACGTCGGCGTTCTCCTCCGTTTCCACGTACACCGATCCGGTGTTGTTGGAATACAGCAGCTGCACGTAATAATTAGGCGTCAGCACTATGTTCTGCGAATCGAACCATATCAGATTTATGTCCCAGCACTGCGCGTTTATCTTCGCGAACGTCGGCGCGTAGGAAGCCCACTTGACTATATCGCCGTTTCTTTCGAGCGACGTAAGATATCCCGCTTCCTCCACGGCAGCCCAGATATTGTTTTTCGTGACGTAGCTGCCTATGCCCCAACAGGTGGCGGCATACTCTCCGACGAACACCTGCGCGCCGTCACGATCGTAGGAATCGTAACGGTCGTTGTTCTGAAACAGCTTGTTGCCGCTCGTGTAGTAATGCTCGTCCACGATCGTGTCCGGATACTTATCGTTTATTATCTCCCAGGACTCGTCGATATAGTCGCCCGAAAACTGGTAAGACGCGCTGGATATCACCGTGATCTCGGGATACGCCTCCTTGACCGCATTGTACAGGGCGTCGAAGTTGCGCCAATAGACAAGTCCCCAGTTTTCGTTGCCGAGCCCTATATATTCCAGTCCGAACGGCTCGGGATGTCCGTTCGCGGCTCTCAGCGCTCCCCACTCCGTATCGACGGAGCCGTTGCAGTATTCGATCAGATCAAGTACGTCGCCGACGTATGCGTCGAACTCCTCCGTCCCGGGGCGCAGAGCGAACTTGTCAAGATATGCGTTCCAATCCGCCTCCGATATCTTGCCGTGCAAATAGTCCGCCTCGTAGTCGCGGTAATCGGGATCGAACTCGAACTGACATATCATCCCGACGTTGAGAATGGGCAAAGGCTCCGCGCCGAGATCTTCGCACAGCTGCAGATACTCGTGGTATCCGAGAGCGAACGTGTTGTTGTAACTCTTGCCTATCGACTCGTCGCGCCAGATATTGTTTGCCTGCTCCCTCTCTTCGAGCGGACCTATCGTGTTCTTCCACGAAAACAGCCTCGACAGATCGTCGCCTTCGGCAAGGCATCCCCCGGGGAAGCGGATAAAGCCCGGATTGAGATCGGCTATCGCTTCATACAGATCTTCGCGCAGGGAAACGTATTTCCACTCGTCGCTCCCGTAACCGTACGAATCTTTCGGGACCAGCGACACGAAATCCAATTCGACGCTGCCCTTTTCTCCGAAATACAGGTACAACCCTCCGTCCCTGTCGTATTCCGATACGAGCGTGACCTCATACCTGCTCCACCCGTCATACGCGCTGACGGTTTCGTCGTCCGCGCCGATCGGAACGGTATCGCTCAGATCGCTCCCGTCGGCTCCGCCGAGCCGCGCGCTCATCTCGCCCGCATACCCGTCCAGCCCGCGGGCGTAAAAGGACAATACATACTCTCCGCCCTCGTCGAAGCCCATGTCGGGCGTCTGCGCCAATGCCGCATTGTAGTCTTCCGTGAGATAGTCGTAATATTCGGGATATCCGATATTCCCGAGCATTCCGCCGCCCTCTCCGACCGACAGCGACAGATAGTGCGTATTATTCTCATTGAGAGGATCGTCCGTAGCTATCTCCGCTTCCGTACCGTCGAAAACCCATGCGGCGCAGTGGTCGGGCGCATATTCGAAACTTCCGTTCTGCACAAGCTCCGACACCAATCCTCCGTCGCCGGCATACGAGATATCTTCGAGAAAAAGTCCGTACATATCGGGATTGACCGCAACGCCTTCGTTCGCGCTGTCGATCGTGAGAGTTATGACCGAATCCGAATCGCATCCTGCCGCAGTAAACGCAAGCGCGATCGCAATGACCGCCGAGATCGCGGCAACCGAAAACCTTTTCATAATTTCCTCCGTCTTCGATTATACATCCTTTTTCGGTCCGTTGCAATCGCGAGACTATGTACTGAATATGGACTTTTCGGTAATATTATGGCGATACTTCCCGCTTCTTTCCGTCGCCTAAACATCCCGACAACGATGAAAGAGCCGCGTTTTCCGAATACATGTCGCAAATAACGCAAACTATGCCGAGCTTGAAGCCTCAGCCGCGATTCGAAGGCGTTTTTTTGCGTCCGTAGTTCGCCGTCGGAAAACATCCTCATTTTACGCCGATCGCGTTTCCGGTCGCCGCAAGGACGGCATCGCCTACCGATCGCCAAAAATCCGTTATCCGTTCGCTGTTTTTGTTGCAATCGCCGCGCCGATGTAGTATAATCTTGTCACAGATTTGTTTCCGTAGCTCAGTAGGATAGAGCGTTCGCCTCCTAAGCGAAAGGCCGTGGGTTCGAATCCCGCCAGGGACGCCAGATTAAACGCCGAAAACCATTGATTTATCAGGGTTTTCGGCTTTTCTTATTTTCTCCGATTGCCTGAACATCCGAAAGATAAGGCCCTTGCTAACGGCCTTGCTAACGCGATTTCCGAGGATTGCAAAGAAAGGCGGCTGCTCTGTGTTCAAAGCCTTCTTTTCATGTCTGCTAATTTTGTTAGCAAGGATCGTGTAGATTTGCAAACAAATCGAGGTGCTTTGCAAACACGACCTCAAAACCTGCAAAAAAACCTGCTAACAAAAAAAGTGATTGGTCATAATACAATCCCGTTCAAAAGAAGAAAGCCCCTCATAAAATGAGAGGCTTTCTTTGCTGGGCCTGCTCTTACAGAGCACTGACAATTTGCTTTAAGAGCGCAGCGGTCTCAGGGTTTTTGAGAAGTTCAAGGATTTTTGCCGTATCACTTTCGGGAGTTGTTGTGCCGGTTTCCTTTTCCTCAATCTCCTGAATAGCTGGTTCTGGAGCTTTCGCTTGAGAATAAAATGCGTCCTCAAACCGCTGTGCGTTAATGCAGCGATCCTCATCAATGATGTGGGAATAAACATCTGCCACCATCTTCATTTGTGCATGGCCAGAATCACCCTGGACTGCTTTCATATC
>DVKK01000001.1 GCA_018716085.1 Candidatus Ornithoclostridium excrementipullorum
TCTCGTTGAATTCCTTGGTGAATCCGGGAATGTTGATACCGTGCGGACCGAGAGTGGATCCGACCGGAGGTCCCGGGGTAGCTTTGCCGGCGGGAAGCTGAAGTTTGACTACCGCCGTGATCTTCTTTGCCATAGTTGCCTCCTATGCAATCGTGGTACAGACGAGCCGCACGCTTTGGATTTTGCGGCTCTCCCAACCCCTTTCGGGGATATTTGTCACATTAACTTTTCGATCTGTCCGAATTCGAGTTCCACATTCGTATCTCTGCCGAACATCGAAACCGATACCTTGACCTTCTGCGTATCGAGCTTGATCTCCTTGACCTCGCCCGTGAAGTCCTGCAACGGTCCGCTGATGATGTGGACCATGTCGCCGACCGAAACGTGCAGATCCTCCGCTTTGACCTTTTCGAGCTGCGCCTTTTTTACGTCCTCGGGGGACATCGGGAGCGGCTTTCCGTCCGCGGACGTGCAGAAATCTCTGACGCCGCGCGTATTGCGGACCATATACCAGATCTGCTTGGTGTAGATCATCTTGATGAAGACGTAGTTGGGATACTTGCGCCGCATGACGAACTTCTTCTTGCCGTCCTTGTTCTCGACGACTTCTTCGACCTCGGGTACGACCACGTCGAAGATATAGTCATGCAGGTTGCTGCTCTCGACCATCCTCAATATATTGTCGCGCACGATATAGTCATATCCGAACGAAGCGCATATGATATACCACTGCGGCTTGGACATATCTATCATAAACTACCTCCCTCTCAGGCGGCGGTGCCGCCGACAAGCAGATCGAGCAGCCATCCGCAGAGCGAATCGAACGCCATGACGATCGCCACGAATACGACGACCACCACAAGGACGGTCCCGAGCTGAGAGAAAACTTTCTTCGCGGTAGGCCAGTTGACCTTTTTCAGTTCCGAGAAGATCTCTTTGAAGAAAGTCTTGATCCTCGAGCCGATGCCGGGCTTGTCGCTCTTCTTTTTCTGCTTTTTGGACGGCTTGGGATCCCCGGTGTTTTTGCTGTCGAGCTGAGCGTCGCCGAGCGAATTGTTGATTACTACGTCGCTGCCTGTCTCGACATTCTTGTTATTTGCCATATTCCCCTCTTTGAGTTACTTGGATTCCTTGTGCAGAGTGGTCTTCTTGCAGAATTTGCAGTATTTCTTCACTTCCAGTCTGTCGGGAGTGTTCTTCTTATTCTTATAGGTATCGTAGTTGCGCTGTTTACATTCGGTGCAAGCCAAGGTTATTCTTGTTCTCACAGTAAACACCTCCAAAAAAATTACACCCTTTTTTGGTGCTTTCTCATTTTAGCACAGCAAATCAAGTATGTCAAACGAAAACATACGATATATGCAAAATATCGCGATCCCGCCGACATACGCGCTTTTTCGGCGTATTCCAAGGCAAAACGGCGCGGAGGAAACCGTTTTCCGCCGCGCCGCAGGTCTTATTTGTCTTCGAGAGGATCGTTCGCGAAAGCGCCGCCCGCGGGGACCTCTTCGAGAGATCCGTACATCTCCTTCTTGCGCTCCTTGAACATCTTGTTCAGCTCGTCCTTGCGATCGATCTGTTCCTTATATATAGGATAGAAGGACTTGACCGCTCCGCAGAACTTCTTGATCAGCACGCCCGTCGCCTTGCAGGTGAACGCGGGGCATACTCTCATGCCGAAGTCCATCAGTCTGGCTACGCCGTCGGTGACCACTCTGGTCTTGCGCTTTCTCATAGCCTTGACGATGCGCTTTGCGGCGGTCTCGGCGGTGATGCCGATGCTCTCTACCAAGCTGTCCGCCTTGTCGGACTTTTCGCCCTCGCTCTCGCGCGCCTTATATATATCGGTCTTGACCGGACCGGGCATAACGCAAGAAACGCCGATACCGAATCCGCGCAGTTCCTGAGCCAGACATTCGGTAAGCGCCCAAACGCCGCCCTTGGTCGCGGAATATATGCTTTCGCCTCCGACGGGCAGTATCGCGGACGCGCTGGCGACGTTGCAGATATAGCCGAATCTGCTCTTTTTGATATACGGCAGCATTTCCTTGCAGGCGTAGACGACGCTCATCAGATTGGTCTTGACGACCTTGTCTATCTGGTCGGAAGTCATATCGTTGTACTGCATGAAAGGCTGTATCATGCCGGCGTTGTTGATCAACACGTCGACTTTGAACCCCATCGCGTCGAGTTCGGCTCCGAAATCTCTCCACGCCTGTTCGTCGGAAATGTTGATGCGGCGATAGCTGAATTTGTCGCCCAGCTCGGCTTTGAGCGCGTCGAGTTTTGCCTTATTGCGGGCAATGCCCATTACGTTGCAGCCGTACTTCCTGACGAGTATGAGAGCGATCTCCTTTCCCATGCCGGTCGAGCAGCCGGTCAGGACGACGTTGCGTCCGTAGATCCAATCTTTTTTCGACATATTTCACCTATATTCAGCGCTTACGCGCGTTTTTTGCGATATACGCCCCTTCCGCCGCTTCCGTAACGGCGTTTGAATTTTAACATACTGCGGCGTAAAAGTCAAACGATTACGCTTTTATCCGTCCCGAGAGCCGTTATCGCCCGTTTTCGCCTACGCGCAGAGCTTCGGAAACGAAGCGCACCGCCGCTTTCACGCAATCCCTTCCCGACTTGCCGCGATCGCAGGCAAGAGCGCCCGCGTGGACGCCGTTTATGCCCTTGCAGAGATAAAATTCGGCGTCCGCTCCCGCGGATCTGAGTTTTTCGTAAAAGGCGGTCGATTCGCCGAGAAGGCTGTCCTTTGCCGAGCCCACGACGAACGCAGGAGGAAAATCCCGATCGGCATAGTATTCCGGGCTGAAAAACCCGTCCTTCTCTTCTCTCTCGGCGTCTTTGAGCGCTAGTATCCCTTCGGTATCCATACCGCATATGGCGTGAGCGATGAGATCGATATCGGGGAAACGGCATCCCGCGACGCGGGTCATCGAATATACGCCCGACAGCAGCACGCACGCTCCGACGCGGAAGGTATCCGCATACGGAAAATCTATGCCGTATTTGGAATATATCTCCCTGTGCGAAGCCGCCGCCGCCACATATGCCGCGATATACGCGCCCGCAGACTCTCCCGCGACGACGACGCGCGAGGCGTCGATCCCGAACCTGTCCGCCCTGTCCAACACATACGTAAGTCCCGCGAAAACGTCTTTGAGATGCGACGGATGCCGTATCTCCGAACCGTAATCGTAGCCTATATTCACGGCGACGTAGCCGTTTTCCGCCCAGTGTTCGCAGTAATAGCGGCGCGCGGTGCGCAGTCCCGAGATCCAACCCCCGCCGTGTATATACACGAACATAGGCTTTTTCTCCGCCGACCCGCCTTTGGAATAGACGTCCAGCATTTTTCTTTTCCCGTTGCCGTAACGTATCCGTTCCTGCGCGGTAACGTCCGCGTGTTTTTTGTAAAACAGCGGATAGAAACACAGTTCCATCGCATTGAGTTTGAGTCCCGCCGCCGCGGTCCTCGTCTTTTCCGAGATCCTCATACCGTACCTCTCGCGCGCTCCGCTTCGTCCGCAAGCGCGACCGCGCTCTCTTTCAGCAGATCCGCCAGTTCCAGCCTTTCGGTAAATCTGCGCGGGACGGCTCTTTCACCGAAGAACGCGCCGAGGATATTGCCCGTGACGGCTCCCGTGGAATCGCTGTCCCCCGAGTGATTGACGGCGGCGGCAAGCGCCGCGCCGATATCTTCGCCGTGGCGGAGAGCGCAATAGACCGCTATCGCCAACGCTTCCTCTCCGACCCAGCCTTCGCCGAGAGCGGCGACAGCGTCCCGATCGCCGACGTCGGACATTGCCAGATCCACAGCCTTTTCCGTCAGTCTGTCGGCTTCGCTCAGATGCACGGCGTGCGGAAACAGTCTTTTCATCGCGGCGCGCGATTTCTCCACCGCGTACGGAAGGCTTTCTCCCTCGACGGCGAGCGCGACGATATAAGCCAGCTGCGCCGCGGGTATATATCCGAGTTCGTGCCCGTGAGTGACTGCGGCGAGTTGCGCTCCCGCCATCGCGGCTTCGTCCGCTCCGCCTTTCAGCCCCGTAACGGCGAGCCCCGCGGGCGCGGCTCTCATCACGCCTCCGCATCCCTTGCTCTTGTTGATAGGATCGCTCAATGTGCCGACTACGCCGCTCTCCAACGCTGTCAGACAGGTTATGCCCGGCGCGCGGCGCGAATAAAGACGAACGTCCCGCGCAAGTCCCGACGCTCCCTCTTTCGGCGCGCCCGAATTCTGCGTTTGAAGCCACGCCGCATAGCTCTTTGCCGCGCACGCCGTCACGTCGCCCTCTCCGCGCAGATGAGCGATCATCGCCTCCGCGGAGAACAACGTCATCTGAGTATCGTCGGATATACGGGCTACGCCGTCCGCGAAATCGACGATACCGTTCTCGCCGTAGCGGCGCAGTATCTCCGACAGCGGTATGAATTCGACGGCAAAGCCCAATGCGTCGCCGACCGCGCCGCACAAAAGACAACCCGCAGCTCTTTCCCTGAGATCCATATACCCTCCGCAGTTTCCGTATCCATTATATCACGCCTGCGGACGCGCGTAAAGGACGCGGAACGAAAAACCGCCCGAGCCTACGCCCGGGCGGCAACGCGATCGCGTGCTCAGCTTATCTGCTGACCGTTCTTGTTCAACACACCGTCCGTACAGGTCACGGTGTAGTTGTCGGTATTATAATTCCAACGAGATCCTTTGCTTATACCTTTCCATTGCTGCATCGTCCCTTGGAATTTTATGCTCGTCAAGCCGCTGCATCCTAAGAATGCAGAGCCGCCTATACTCGTCACGCTGTCGGGGATAGTTACGCTCGTCAAACCGCTGCAATTATAGAACGCACCTTTGCCTAACCCCGTTAGAACACCATATCAGATTGCCGCCTAAATAAATAGCGAATTAAACCTTATTTTTTATGCCTTTCGTGGTGTCGTTGTACCACGGAATTAAGCGGCAAGTCAACGGAAAAAATTATTGCAGAAGCCATAAAAAAAAGAACAGTCATACTCGATCAAGAGTGTGGCTGTTCTTTTATTATTCCGTGATTGCAATCAAGCGCGACAAACCGACGCAATAATTTAGATCACTGTGTGGGACGGATGAACTATGACCAACGTTTTATCCGCGAGGAATCGCGCATCTTCTTTATCCGCAAAAAGGAGCAACCCGATACACCGCTCGTTACGCTCGAATACTCTCTCCGC
Source organism: Candidatus Ornithoclostridium excrementipullorum (assembly GCA_018716085.1). Lineage (GTDB taxonomy): Bacteria > Bacillota > Clostridia > Christensenellales > UBA3700 > Ornithoclostridium > Ornithoclostridium excrementipullorum. Next base: position 5,227 of record DVKK01000001.1, read on the forward strand.
AACCATAAAGTCCTGCAATGCTACGGTGAGCACGACCACAAACCGAGCGAAGACATTCTGCACTACGTAAACAAAGTATGGCTTCCCTACGCCAACAGAACCATAAAACAGATAGCGGTATAAACCGCAAAGGAGAAAACACTATGTCTAACTATTTCAGGATCACCGCCTACCACCCTGCCGAAAATCTTTCGGCCATCTTCGACAGCAACGGCTACTTTGAAAAGCTGTGGCAGTTCTCTGCCTACCTAATCCAAAAAGGTCTCAAGATAATAGAGGTCGAAAATGAGGAAAAATTCGATGAAGGCGATATGCCGAAAGCCGAACGGGACACCGCTCACATCATCCTTCGCGCCTGCTCGCAAGGCAAACCTACAAATACAGCATCGACAAAAAACGGCATCGCCTACAAAGCAATAGCCGTTGAAAATAAGACGTATATACCAGACACAACCATTATGGTCTAATTTGGCATCAAAAGCATGCGTTTGGTATAGCATGCTATATATTGTTACTCATATTTCGTTGTTTTGTTGACTTTTGAATAACAATATGATATGATATTTTTATGGTGCACGGAAGATTTACAGCACATTGCACGCGCTGTAAACTCCGCATAGGTTGCGGGAGAGTGAGCCGCCCCCGTTTTTTATACCCTCGCGGAATGAGGCTCGGAAGCAACGCGGAAACGAAGGTCCGCTTTTGCAAGAAACAATGTGCACGGTTTTCCGTGCGGGAGGAAGGATTATGAAGAAATTTTTGGGGCTTATCGTCCTGCTAGTCGCTCTCGCGGTGTGCGCTGCCGCGCTCGTCGCCTGCGACCCCGGCAGCGGCAATCAGGCCACGCCGCAAAGCATTCAGTTCGAAGACAAGGACGGCGCGGATCGTTCGACTTACTGGGACCTCGGCGCATTCCCGTACGGCACCGCCTATGAGGACATTTTGCCGACTTTCAAGGTCAACCTGTGTTATTCCGATGGCTCGACAAAGGAACTTGCCGCGGGCGACTACACCGTCTCGTACGTAAAAGTCGAAGAGGAAGACGTCCCGCTCCAGTCCATTCCCGCCGTTCCCGACGCGGGTTACTATCAGATAATCTTCGACAAGGACGAATTTCAGGCGAGAATGTTTTTCACGGTCGAAAGCGTCGTGCGCACCGACCTCACCCTTTCGCTGCCGCGCAACGAATGGGAGTATGACGAAGCCAATCCCACCCCGACCGTCGGAGGTTATTCCGCGACGGACGGCGATGAGCCCCTGTTTTACTGCGTCGACAAGGCGGCGTTCGATGCCCTCACCGACGAGCAGAAAGCCGAATACTGGCGCCATACGATGCCGATGTACAACCTGGGAGGCGAGCCCTGCACCGTTGCCGTCGGCGAATACTATGCCTACGCCAGAATCCCCGAAAGCGACAACTATGCCGCTTCCTACACCGCAATCACGCCCGAGACCGCTTTCACCGTGAACAAGGCGGTGTTGCACTACGACGCCGCGGTCGCCGACAACCTCTGGGCGGTCTACAATTTCAACAGCAACGGCGTGATTGACGGAGTCAACCTCGGCGCCACAAGCATCACCACCAGGAACTTCTCCGTCACGACGGCGCTCAAAGACAAGACGGGTGCAGAGATACTCGGACAATATGTATGGGCGGATTCTTCCGTCACCGTCGACGCCGACGACAACGGCAAGACCTTCGACGCAATCTATCAGCTCGATCCCCTGTGCGAAGCGAGCTACACGGTGGAAAACGGAAGTATTCCCGTCGCCCTCACCGTCAACAAAGGGACGGTGCGTCAGCCTCATCTCCTCATAGATTCCTATGTCCACAGCGCCAACGAAGGTCCTTATCCCGACAACGAGTACCGCTATGTAGTCGTCAACGACGAGGACGGATACAAGATAAGCATCGACGACGGAACCTGGGACAAAGACGGAATAGTACGGATTTCCTTCGATCGTCTCAACGCCGACGGGACCGACGCGACTGTCGAGGTGAAGAGCCTTACGGGCACCCTTCAACCGGACGGAACATACAAATACTGGCTGAACAGTGTTTTCAGCGAGCCTGCTTTGTACACCATCACCGTTTCGCTTAAAAACAAGACGAATTTCACCTGGAACGACGGCACAACGGAGGACGCCACTCTCATCTTCGAAATCAAGGACAAGAAGCCCATCCCCGCGCCCACCGCGCATTTGCGCGACAGCGCGACGGACACCGAGGACGTGGATTTCGCCACCTTTGACGGCGCCGCTCACGCCATCGACTTCACCGACTTCACGGAAAACGCCGTATATACCACCGTCAACGGAGAGTCGGTCTATGCGATAACCGAAACGGACAACCGGGCATACTACTTGCTGGAATCCGAAACAATTGCGGAGAATATCGACAGCGCGGGCGAATGGGTTGTCAATGTCGCCCTCACTCCCGCCCCCGAATACACCTGGGAGGACGGCTCCGTGACGCCCGTCGAATACACCTGCAAAATCAACGCCTACACCACTTTCTTCCCCGGAATCAAAGTGGCGAACGCTTACACCGATTTCGACCCGACCGATCCGACGGCCGACGACGCCGAAGCCGAGATAATGCAGCTTATGAATGATTGGCTCGGCGCCGATGGTGCAGGCAAAATGGAGACCGATTGCCGCAACTACAATGCGGCGGTCTACTTCACCGCGTTCCGCGACGGCGAGAGTCTCGCGCAATATATCGGCACGGTCACCAACTCTCACACCAGCCCCGACAACTTCGGCACATACTCGATGTCTTTCGCCCTCACGAATATCGCGGACAAGTCCGCGCCGAAGCATTACCGCGGCGTGACGGAAGTCGAGGAGGGAAGCAAGGTCGACAGCACAATTTACCCGAACGACGACCCGTTCTTCAGCGTCGACAAAATCACCGATTACGATATGCCCTTCTTCCTCATCGCGAAAGTCGATTGCAGGGAAGCCGTGCAGAGCGAGAACATAACCTACGCCTACACCACCGTCGGCGACTGCACCGTCGTTAAAATAAGGGGCGACAACGGCGACGACGGCGTGACAACCGAAAAGGTGACCTCTGAAGTTTACCTCGTGTTCCGCGGCGGCGAATACGTCGGACACGAGATAAACACCACGGTGAAACTCGGCGTAGTGAACACCACATACTTCCTGCAATTCGCCCTTACACTGTGAGTGCCGCAATCGGCAAAAAACCGAACCCCGCAGACGCGGGGTTCTTTTTTTGCGATGGTGAATTATACTTTCAAGTGCAACACTTTAACAAAGAAAAGAGTTCATACAAAAACCGCTGTATAATGTAGTTAGCTCTAAATAAAAAACAGGAGTTAATGTATGAACTATACACATCTTAGCATAGAAGAGCGCTGTTGTC